>NZ_CDHP01000024.1:0-60753 GCF_900002895.1 Ercella succinigenes
GATGAGAATACTTATAATTTCATATCATTATCCGCCTGGGAAAAATTCTCAAGCACAACATGTTTATAATTTATCTAATATTTTGGGTATTAATAATACTGTAGAAGTTTTAACTGCTCAACAAAACGAATCATTCTTAGAATCTGTTTTTTCTACGAATGTAACAATTTACAGAACAAATTTAGGCTTGCTTCATAGAAATAAAAGTAAAAATTCCTTAAATTCTAAAACAAAATTTGATAAAAAAAAGCGAATTCAAAAAAATAAAATCGTGTCCAGATTAAAAAAAATCCTTTGGCCTGATTCTGTAATAGACTGGTATCCAATTGCTTATAAATGGTTGAAAACAAAGGAAGATATGTTCGATGTCATAATTTCTGTTGCAACCCCATATACAGATTTTTTTATAGGAAACAGCTTTATTAAAAGCTGCGAAAAAAAAGGTCAAAATCTTAGGCACATACTAATTTATGCTGATCCTTGGCAGGGTGAAGAGTCTGTAAAAAAAAGTAAGCTAAGGAAAATATTTGAATTTAAAATAGAACAAAAATTATTAGAAAAAGCTGACTGGGTTTTTATGGTAACCCAAAATGCCTTAAAAGATTATGTTCAGAGATATCCGTGCATAAAAGAAAAATCTGATTATTACTACCTTGGACATGATGTTGATGAAAACATAATAAATAATGTCAAAAATAAATCAGCAATTTTTAGAATGCGATATTTTGGTTCTATACAGAGTGTTCACAGGGATCCATTTATATTTTTTGACGTATTGGATTCGGAAGAGTATGTAGGTAAAATAGAATTTGATTTATTTCTTCTACCTCACTCCTCGCACAAACAAATTTTGGATAGAGTTAATTCTTCAAAAAACTTAAATGAAATAATTAAATTTTTCCCTTCTGTTTCTTATGAAGAGATGCTAAAAATTTCATCTCAGAATGGTATTAATGTGGTTTTTGGAAACAAGTCAAAAACACAAATACCAGGAAAAGTATTTGATTATATAGGTGTGAAATCAACAATATTATATGTGAAGTCTGCATTTAATGAGGAAATAGAAGATATTTTGAAACGATATAATGCAGCAGTTATTTGTGAGAATGATTTTGATAAAATTAAAAAAGTCTTAGACAGCATTGTTTATAATAGCGTAGAAAAAGAAAAAATGTTGGTTAATAAAGAAGTTTATGACTTGCTAAAGGTAGAAAATAGTTACAAAATTGTTCAAAATAAAATAAGAGATTTTCAACAAGAAAGAAGAGTAAAATAATGATCAACAAAAAAGTCATAGAACTTTTTAAAAACTTTTCATATAGTTTTGTGTCAAATTTGGTTGCATTGTTCTCGTCTATTATAGTGGTATTAATTGCTCCTAAAATATTAGATGTAGAACAGTATGGGTATATGCAATTATATGTATTCTATACATCGTATGTTGCTTTGTTGCATTTTGGCTGGAATGATGGTGTTTATTTAAGATATGGGGGAGCCAAATATAAAAATCTAAACAAACGATTGTTTAATTCCCAGTTTTGGATGTTAGTTATATTTGAAATTATACTTTTTTTAATTTTATCAACATTAGCACGTTTTTTTGTTTCAGATATTGACAAATTATATGTTTTAAGAATGACGTTAATCTGCTCTTTAATTGTTATCCCGCGAGGATTTCTTTTATTTGTTTTGCAAGGAACAAATAAAATAAAAGAGTATGCAACAATAACAATGATAGGGAAAATTACCTATGTGATTTTATTTTTGACAATTTCATTAATAAAATTTTCTTCCTATAAAATAATTATCATGATTGACTTGATAGGCAAATTCATTTCATTGTTGTATGCGATTTTTGCATGTAAAGATATTGTTATTATTCAAATAAACAAATTTTATTTTTCCTTTAAGGAAGCAATTCAAAACATAAGTGTGGGAATAAAGGTATCTATTGCCTATATAACTAGTAGTTTGATAGTTGGATTAGTTAGATTTGGGATTGAAAATCATTGGGATGTTTCAACTTTTGGCAAAGTATCTCTGACTATTAGTATGACTAATTTATTAATGATATTTGTCAATGCTGTTGGCGTAATTCTTTTTCCAACACTAAGGCGAACAAATGTAGATAAATTGCCAGAAATATATAAAGTAATGAGAGATTTGATAACAGTTCCTTTTTTAGGGATTGTGCTGATATACTATCCTATGAATTTTATATTATCAAATTGGCTGCCCCAGTATGCAGAGAGCTTGAAATACATGGGAATTCTTTTCCCAATTGCTCTCTATGAGAGCAAAATGTCGCTATTAATAAATACTTACCTTAAAACGTTAAGACAGGAAAAAACACTATTAAAAATAAATCTTCTGACACTAATCTTAAGCCTGTGCATGACTTCTGTAACTGTTTTTGCTGCATCTAATTTAGATTTAGCGGTTTTATCAATACTAATATTGTTGTCATTTAGATATGTTATGTCAGAAATTATTTTAAGTAAACTTTTAACGTTAAGTTTTAAAAAGTCATTAATATTTGAAGCAATCTTAACTATAGTTTTTGTTATAAGTACGCAATTATTAGAAAAGCATATTGGAATTGTTATTTACCTGTTTATATATATAGTTTACTTGTTTTTCAAAAAACAAGATATTATGTTTGTTCACCAAAAGTTGAAGTTGTTACTTAATTATAGAAAAAGGTAGAATATAAGCTCAAGAAAATATTTTATGAGTAAAGGTGATGACAATGAAAAAAATAATGGTTGTCTTTGGTACTAGACCTGAAGCAATAAAAATGTGTCCGTTAGTTAGGGAGTTGAAAACAAGAAAATTTGTTGATACTTTTGTTTGCGTAACAGGCCAACATAGGGAGATGCTTGACCAGGTATTAAAGGCCTTTGATATTGTCCCAGACTATGATCTTTCTATAATGAAAGAAAGACAAACCTTATTTGATGTAACAATCAATATTTTAGAAAAAATGAAGACGGTTCTGAACAAAGTCAAGCCGGATGTTGTTTTAGTCCATGGAGATACGTCTACTACTTTTGTGACTGCTTTAGCATGTTTTTATTTACAGATACCTATAGGACACGTTGAAGCAGGATTACGAACTTACAATATTTATTCACCTTATCCCGAAGAGTTTAATAGGCAAGCTGTAGGAATAATCTCACAATATAATTTTGCTCCCACTGAGATATCAAAAAAAAATTTACTAAAGGAAGGCAAAAAATCTGAAACCATTTATGTAACAGGAAATACTGCAATAGATGCTTTAAAAATTACTGTATGTGATAAATATTCTCATGAACTTTTAGATTGGGTATCCGATAGTCGTCTTATAATGATCACAGCACATCGTAGAGAGAATCTAGGTGCTCCGATGAAAAACATGTTTTGCGCAATTAAACGGATAATTAATGAACATTCTGATATAAAGGCTATTTATCCCATACATATGAATCCGGCAGTAAGAATTGCGGCCAAAGAGATATTAGGAGGGGTAGATAGGATTAAAATAATCGAGCCCTTAGAAGTGATTGATTTTCATAATTTTCTTGCAAGAGCTTATTTGATTTTAACAGATAGTGGTGGTATTCAAGAGGAAGCACCAAGTTTAGGAAAACCGGTTCTAGTTATGCGTGATACGACTGAAAGACCGGAAGGAATTGCTGCAGGAACGCTTAAACTAGTAGGTACTGATGAAGAGAATATTTATAAAACATTTAAGTTGCTTTTAGATAATAGAAATGAGTATGAAAAGATGAGTAAATCAAGTAATCCGTATGGAGATGGTTTTGCAAGTAAAAGAATAGCAGATATTTTATGTCAAGATTAGGAGTGGCTTAGGATGAAAATACTAATAACAGGTGCAGCCGGCTTCATAGGCTTTCACCTTTCCAAGAAATTACTTGATAATTCCTATCAAATAGTAGGAATTGATAACTTAAACAACTACTATGATACAAGGCTGAAACAGTCCAGGCTTGAAATCCTAGGCAAGTACAACAACTTTAGCTTTCATAAAGTTGACATAAAAGACAAATCTGCAGTAGACAACATCTTCGAAACCTACCAGCCTACTCATGTCATAAATTTAGCGGCTCAAGCAGGAGTTAGACATTCAATTAATAACCCTCATGATTATGTGGATTCTAACTTAACTGGCTTTATGAATATATTGGAGTCCTGCAGAAACTATACAGTCGAACATTTGCTTTATGCATCTTCTAGTTCTGTCTATGGCGGTAATACTGTAGTGCCGTTTTCAACAAACCATAATGTCGATCATCCTGTATCGATTTATGCTGCTACAAAAAAAGCGAATGAATTGATGGCTCATTCATATAGTTATCTTTATAAAATACCTACAACAGGATTGAGATTTTTTACAGTGTACGGACCTTATGGAAGACCGGATATGGCATATTTTTCTTTTACAAAAGACATTTTATCTGGAACCCCTATTAAAGTCTTTAACCATGGGAAAATGGAACGTGATTTTACCTATATTGATGATGTTGTAGAAGGCATAGTCAAGCTGGTTGATAAAATTCCTGCTGCAAATAAAGAGTGGAGCGAGCAAAAGGATGACTTGAGCACAAGTTTTGCACCTTATAAAATCTACAATATAGGGAATAACAAACCTGTACAACTCATGAGATTTATCAATGCCTTGGAATCTGCTCTTGGCAAAAAAGCTGAAAAAATATATATGGATATGCAGGCTGGTGATGTTCTGAAAACTTTTGCCGATGTGTCTGACCTAGAAAAAGATATCAACTTCAGACCAACTACCATAATTGAAGATGGTTTGAAAAAATTTGTAGATTGGTATAAAGATTATTATAATGTGAAATGAAATGTGATATAAATAATTTATTGTAGTTATGTGATTATAATGCTGTGATGAAAAGAAGCGAGTTGTAACAATCCATTTATCTGTGTTACGAAGGGGGTAAATTGTGCCAAGAATATGCGGGGTATCAATTTCTAGTGGGAAAGCTATTTTTGTAGTTTTAGAAGGAAATAAAATAGTAGACACTAAATTCAAAAAAATCAATTTAGAAGATGATACTAGTCAAAATCAAATCCAGTCATTTTATACTGCGGTAGAGGATTTCTTTAAACAGAATGAAATAGATACTGTTTTTGTAAAAAAAGGTAATACAAGCGGAAAATATTCGGCTGGTTCAAAGTCTTTTAAAATTGAAGCACTAATACAATTTGTTCCTACAAAAGTGCATCTTATTGCTTTTCAAACAGTAGCGGCTTTTTTGAAAAAAACCCCAATTTCTGTTGAAATGGAATCTCAAATACTAGAATATCAAAAAGATGCTCTCAAATTAGCTTTTTATGGACTTAAGGAACAGTTATGTCATGTTTGAATAGTTCATTTAGTGAGTATCTAAATTATAAAGTTGAAGATGTCGTTAAGAGTAGTGTTCTGAATTCTAAAGATATAGATTTTGACAGCTACAATGATCAGGGATGTAATGGATACGTCTTTTTCGGAGAACACAAAATTTTTAGGAAGCGTGTAGCAGTTAAATATTACTACTTTGGGGAAAATTCTCATGAAGAAGTAAGGTTGCTAAAAAACATTAAGCATAAAAATATTCTTAATATTTGGGATGCATCTACTGTTAATGAAGGATGGGCTTGTTTTATAACGGATGAAATTTGTCAAGGTACGATAGATGATTATCTGAAACACAATAACTTATCATTAGTGGAATCATTGAAAATTACAAAGGATATTCTTATAGGATTATCAGAATTACATAGACCTGAAAACAAACTATTGCACCGCGATATTAAACCCGCAAATATTTTGTTAGAAAGGAGCTTTACTCCTGTTATTGCTGATTTTGGTTCAATCAAAAGAATTGAGGAAGGCTTAAACTTTGTAAATCCTTCGAAAAATTCTTTTTTGTACAAACCTCCCGAGTCAATAATAGATAATAAATACACGGTGCAATCAGATATTTATCAAGTTGGCATAGTTATGTTCCAGGTTTTTGGAGGCAGTCTCCCATATGACTATTTAAATTATTTGAATAAAAAAAATATTTTAAAATACAATAAATTGGGTTCTAGTTTTGATAAATCCAAATTTATTGATTCTATATTAGAGGAAAAGATATGTAATGGAAAATTAATTGACTTAGCAACATTGCCATATTTTGTAGACCATCGTATTAAAAAAATAATTAGAAAAGCTACGAGTCCTTGTCAAGATAAAAGGTATTCTGATACTTCAGATTTTTTATTGGATTTGCATGAGTTAGGTACAATTCCTGAATGGAGAGAAATTGATAGTGAAAATTTTATATGCAGCTTCAAAGGCGTAGAGTACAGAGTTAGAAAATCTTATAAAGGGTTTGCATTTGAAAAAAAGCAAATAAAGAAACATGGAGAAAAGTTTCCGGCATTGATTATTTCCTAAGTGAAAAACAGTTGTTTTTAGCAGTAGATAAAAAGCTAAAAGGGAAAAAGTAAATAGATGAACCAGTCATAAAAGTGTAAAAAGGATCAATTAAGAATGTGAATAATAGCAAAACAATCCAACATAATAAAGAGCAAATCTGAAACTTTGGAGGTGCAACTATGACTTATAAATATCTGTATGTTCGACGAGCAATATACGAAGAGAATCCCGCAAATAAGCTTAAATCGTATAGGAGTTTATCTGATATGGCACGGCTGTTTAAACTTCCGTTTTGGATTATGTCAGGCGTTTTGCTAATTGCTCTTATCTTTTTCTTAATAATTACAATATTGAATCCTAAAAGCTTTTTAATTTGGATTCCAGTTATTATATTTTTGGTATTAATGGTAAGCCCAATTCCGAGAGAAAAATATTTTTATAACAATTTGGCACGCATGAACGAATTGACAGAAATCATGCAGGATTATAAGCAATATGTCTCTAATATCTGGAAGACATTACGAAATAATGGTATTGATACACCTGAAAAAGTGATAAAACTAAAAGACGAATGTGAAACGATCTTAAAAATGCGTGAAGATAAATTCGCTAAAATAAACAGCAAAATAGTTGATATGCTTATAGGTGTTCCATTGGGGGCCTTAATTGCCAGTATTATTTATGTGGATCGTGACGCTGTTCCAATAACAATTGTAATCATAATTTTTGTTGGGATCACTTTTTTAGGAATTGTAAAGTTAATTAGATTTATAAACTATTACTCTGACGAATATTTTAAAGACGAATATCTATTGGAGGCAATTAATGAATTGAATTATTTTGAAGATCTTATAGCGAGTTCGTCGATAATTCTATGTGCAAAGAACATGGAGCAACTATGAATCGCCAAGGAGTATCCACTAATGGATGAAGAAATATGATTAGATTGGAACCATAGACGCAAGTCACATAAATAATATAAATATAAGCGACAAATAATAAAAAATCTGTCTTACTCTGACAAAAACCATTATACTGAAAAGGGTTCATGTATTAATCAACATTATATAAGTTATTGCTGTCTTTTTTAGTAAAAAATGCGAAAAGAAAGGAACGAATTACTATGTCAATAAGCTCGATAGAAAGTAAAATTCGCTCACTTCAATCAAATGTTGAACAATTATCAAGAGAATTGGAACGAGAAGTTAATAAAGAAGTAGGATACCACAAGAATATTCAAAGAAACCAGAAGTCTGTAAATAAAAATACTACTATAGCCCAAATGAAATCAAAGCAGCGTTCGATAGACTCTGATAATGAAAAAATTCTTAAAAGTAAAGAGAAGCAAACAACAATTAATGTAAAAATCAATAAAAAGAGAATGGAAATATCTAAATTGCAAAGCGAATTGCAGAAAGAACAGACTAAACAGTATAATGTTTCATTAAAAAAACAAAATGATATTATGGAAGAACAACTGCAGTTGATCAATGAGATAAAAGTTTCGCCATCTGCAATAACAAAAGATAATAGTACAGAGAAAAAAGATTATGATTTCTTTATATCGCATGCGTCGGAAGATAAGGAAGCAATTGCAGAACCGTTAGCTAGCTCGCTTATTGAGAAAGGGGCAAAAGTATGGTATGACAAATTTACTCTAAAAGTAGGTGATAGTCTTAGAAAGTCAATTGACGATGGACTTGTAACTTCTAGATACGGAATTGTAATTTTATCAGAAGCATATTTCAAAAAGTTTTGGACTGGAGAAGAATTAAATGGATTATTTGCCAAACAAGACGATGGGGGAAAAGTTATCCTGCCATTGTGGCATAATATTTCAAAAGATGTTGTAAAGAAAAATAGTCCAATGCTTGCTGATATGTTAGCTTTAAAGTCGGCAGATTTCACAGTAGAAGAATTAGCAAAAGAGTTTATCAAATTGTTGTAGCAGTTTTCTCTGTGTTTTTAGGCAGTAGTTCTTGTTGTCCTGATGCGATTATTTTTACATCAGCTGAAGTATTCATCACAAATAAGCTTGATTTATTCCTGCCTGGATTTGTAAATTATCTGTCAATGCGTATTATGTCGAACGCGTACGTAATGAATACTAGAAAAATTATATTAACCAAATTTATTTGTTGTTTTTTTCTAAATCTAAAAAGCACACTAATGATTGAATTGGTATCATATATCTTTTGTATTGATGATTCATGACTAGGTCTTTTCTCCTATAATGTCTTTACAGGGTTAGATATAGAGTAAGTGTTGAAAAAAGATATCTGCCTGACTCTGACAAAAGCAGCAAACCAGTTCCAAATGTTTTATTTTAAGAAAAATTAAGGTTAAGGAGAAAAAGAGTACGACTATATTATGGACACCTATGCGGGTGATGTCGTGCTTTTAGGGAGCCTAAATCAATATGAAAATCAACCTTTACAGGAATCACCATATGAATCTTGCTTCGCATACATACACAGTCTCCTGATATCAAATTAAGTTCAAGATTATGTTCGCATCCTGTTTTCACGAATTTTATGTAATTTTTCTGCAAGAGTCCCCAATAAGCATCTGAACATCGACAACAATGTGATTTGGTGTTTCGCTGGGATTCACAACACAGTCAAAAAGATGGCGAGCAATCAATTCGACGTTCTGCTTGACCGTAGTAAGTTTAGGATAGAAATATTCAGGTGAATACCCATCAAATCCAACCACAGAGAAGTCTTCAGGAACAGATAAGCCAGTTTTTTTTGCGCGACTAATAAAGCCTCGAGCTATAGCGTCATTGGCACAAACAATTGCGGTTGGTTTATTTGATAGCGTGCATATGAAGTCAAAGGCATCAACGCCACAATTAGTTGTCCAGCTTCCAGGAATAAAATTTTCTTCTGGTACAGAAATTCCTTTGCTTTCAAGTGTTTCGATAAATGCGCTTTTTCTTGCTTCGACAGATTTGGCGTATGGATTATCTCCAATGAAGGCAAAATTCCGATGGTTAAGATTATATAGATATTCCACCAGCATTCGGATCCCTTTATGATTGTCAGAAATCACTGAATAGTGATTATCATCGGTGTAGCGGTCGTTGAAAACCATGCGTTGTCTGGGCATATCATCAAGAAGAAGGTTGCTATGATATCCTTCAGTAAAAATAATCCCTTGTGTTCGAATACTTTGGCAGTACTTAAGATACTCCTTTTCTCTTTCAAGACTATTCTCTGTGTTACAAACAAGTAAAGCGTGTTTGTTTTCAAACGCAATACGATTCAAATGACGAATCAACTCGACAAAATATGCGCAATCCAGATCAAGCACAAAAATAGCAATGGACTTATAACCAAGACCATTAAACATGTCGCGTGCCACGATATTGGGGACGTAGCCATATTTTTGAATAATACTGTTAACATTTGCGACTGTATCCGGAGAAACCTTCTCCGGGGAGTTGATGACCCTCGAAACAGTCGCAACAGAAACCTTCGCCATTTTTGCAATATCGCGCATGCTTAAATATTTCTTTTTAATTTCTAACACCTCAAAACCTATAAGTAATTTGGTTATTACATTTTCTTCTTCCTAGTAAGTGTAAGAAGTTATTTATAAAAAACCAGTGATCTGTTGTAACAATGTATTTTAATGATATGTAACATGTTAATTATACGTCAGATAAAAACAATTGCAATACCTGATGATGATAAACCTAAAAAACGGCTGTGTTTGCACAAAAAGTTAATAAAAAACACATAATAACTGTATTTCATATTGTTTAGCGAAAGTGAAATGTCAAAAAAAGACAGTTGTAATGACAGAGTAGGCTCACTGTTACAAACAAAATGTAACAGTTGCATAAAAATAAGTTTCTTTTCTAAAACAAACTTATCGAAGTGTCAATTTGCACAAATATATACATGCATAATAGATTATGTGCAAATATCTGCATAATATTATTGACTATATTTTAGGTTAATGATACACTTTGGCAAAAGTAACTAGTTACATTAGGAGGACGAAAAATATGTCGGATAGAACAGATCGCCTTAGGGATAGATTATTTGAACAGGAACCTAAAATTTGTTCAGAACGTTGCAAAATATTTACTGAGTCAATGAAAAATGATGAGGGTTTACCGATATCAGTCAAACGTTCAAATGCTTTTTTCAATGTTCTTGATCGGATGACAGTATTTATCAATGCTGATGAGTTGATTGTGGGAAATCAAGCAAAGTGGCCGAAGGCATCTCCAATTTATCCAGAGTATTCTAATAAATGGATTGTTGAGGAAATTAACGGGAAGCCATATTACTGGGAGAATCGCCCAGGTGATAAATTTTATGCTGATGAAGATGTTAAGCAGGATATTCTAGGTTGTGTCGAGTACTGGAATGATAAAGATATTTACACTGCTTTGCGTAAGACTTTGCCTAATGAGATCAATCATGCATGGGATGCTGGTGTGATTGATGATACTTGGGTGAGTGGAGCCGGACTTGGCAATACAATTGTTGACTATAGGCTTGTCGTTAATAAAGGGCTTGTAGATGTTATTGATCGAATCAAGAAAAGAACGTCTGAGATTGACCCTAAAGAGCCTGATGGTGTTAAGAAATTGTTTTTCTTGCAAGGAGCTCTAAAAAGTACAGAAGCGGTAGTGAATTTTTCTAATCGTTTTGCAGACAAAGCTTTGGAAGAAATGGAGAACACCAATGATTCTAAACGCAAAAAAGAATTGAAAAAAATCGCTGAGATTTGTCGTAATGTTCCTCTTAATCCTGCAAGATCATTTTATGAAGCGCTACAATCAGTATACATGATATTGCTTTCACTTCATCTTGAAACGAATGGGCACGCTATTTCTCTAGGTAGATTTGACCAGTATTTGTACCCATTCTACAAAAAAGATATTGAGAATAATATTATCACAAAAGACGAAGCTCTTGAACTAATAGAATGCTTCTATATTAAGTGCAACGAACTGAATAAGCTTCGTTCCTGGCCAGATTCAGAATTTTTCTTAGGGTATCAGATGTTTATCAATCTAGCTGTCGGCGGACAGAATCAACAGGGTGAAGATGTAACGAATGATGTATCTTACCTTTGCGTAGCTGCTTGTGAGCATTTGCAACTAGTGACACCTTCGGTTTCTGTAAAATGGTTTGAGAAGACTCCTGACGATTTTTTGCTGCGTGCTTTAGAAGCCACTTCTAAACATCAGGGAGGAATGCCAGCGTTTTACAATGATCTGGCATTTATGAGGACATTGCAAGAGATGGGTGTAGCTGAAGAAGATCTATGTGAATGGGCTCCTGATGGCTGTATTGAAGCTTCAATACCAGGGAAATGGGATTTTGCTGCAAAAGGACCATGGTTAAGTGTCGAAAAAGTTCTCGAAATAACCTTAAATAATGGGTATGACATTAATACACAAACCCAGTTTAAGAAGACAAATAAAAAAATTGATGATTGCACTACGATAGAAGAAATATATGCTGAATACCAGAGTATGCTCAAGTACTTTATGGACATGCAGGTAGTAACTGAACATATAAACGACTACTTTCATGTGTTGATGGATATTAACCCATTCCGTGCAGCTCTGGTTGACGATTGTATCGGAAGATGCCTTGATTTAGTTGAGGGGGGGGCAATCTATTCCGCAGATGGCGGCCCGACAGCTGGTACTATAAGCTCTGGAGATGCTTTGGCCGCACTTGATCATGTGGTATTTAAAGAGAATATTCTTTCACTGCAAGAAGTACTACATGCTTGCAGAACAAATTATGAAGATATAAGTACTTATCCGACTGGTCCGGAAATTAGAGAAATTCTACTTAATAAAGCACCAAAATTTGGAAATGATGATGACCGTGCAGATACATGGGTTATTCGTCTTGAAGAATTTATAGGTAGCCGTTATCGAAACGAGTATCGCAGCTCTAAGTACGGGAAAGGACCTGTTCCGTGTAGCTACTCTTACAGTCAAACACCTGTCTCTGGGAATATTGCTTTCGGCCGGAGCGTTATGGCAACACCAGATGGAAGGAGAAATGGTGACCCTGTTAATAATGGTATTTCACCCGCCAACGGTTCAGAAAAAAAAGGAGCAACTTGTGCTTGTAACTCTATTATAAAATTACCAAGTATCTGGTTCCAGAAAGGTGCCATTTTCAACATGCGTCTAGTAAAGCGGTCTTTAGCTGATTTGGAACACAGAAAACGTGTTGCCTCAATGATCAAAGTGTTGTTTAAAAATTATACGCAGCATATACAGTTTAATGTAGTGGATACTGAAACCTATGAGAAAGCTATGAAAAATCCCGAGAAATATAACGACTTAATGGTTAGAGTATCAGGTTATAGTGCACTATTTACGTCATTGGCACCTGATTGCCAACTAGATGTTATCAATCGTGCAGAACTTGAAGTGTGAAAATGAGTAAGAGTGAATGCAAAAAGGGATCCAATGTTAGTGGTGTGATTTTTAATATCGAAAAATTTGCTACTGAGGATGGCCCCGGTATCAGGACAGTTGTATTTATGAAAGGTTGCCTGTTGCGTTGTATATGGTGTGCCAACCCTGAGTCACAATCGTTCGAGAAACAGATTTTGGTAAATAATAATCTTTGTAGACGTTGCGGGAAATGCAGTGAAATATGTCCGCAAAATAATATTAAGTATTTGGGAAAATATGGGTATATTTCACTTGACGAAGTTTGTGGCGATTGTGAGGTGTGTGTTGATCAGTGTTTCTATGATGCAAGATCAATAGCAGGTGAAATTTACACAGTTGATGATGTGTTTGACGAAATCATAAAGGATGTGAATTACTATCAAGAATCATCTGGCGGTGTAACCTTCTCGGGAGGCGAGCCATTGTTGCAAGATCGATTTCTAGAATGTTTAATCAAAAAACTGAAGGAGCATAAAATACATATTCTGATTGAAACATGTGGCCATGTTAACCTTGAAAAAATCAAGCAAATTGCACCGATTATAGATGAGATATATTTCGATATTAAATTGCTTTGCCCAGATAAACATAAAATCTACACCGGGTACGATAATGGTTTGATTCTTGAGAATTTAAAATGGCTCGATCAGCATTTTGCCGGGGACATAAGTTTAAGGTATCCCTACATCCCTGGATATAATGATGATCCTAAAGAAATTGAGGAGTTTATTTATTGTGCTAATGGCATGCAAAAGTTAAAAGCAATTTGGTTTTTGCCATATCATAGGTTAGGGCTGCCGAAGTATGAAGGTCTTGGCCGAACTTATGATATGGGAAATCTTGCATCATTGAAACTGACAGATCTAAACTTCCTTCATAAGTATCAGGATTTATCAAAGTATACGATAAAAATTGGATAGGAGTAGAATTGTGCAGACAAAAAACATCATAGGACTCGATTGTGGTAATTCATCTTTTCGCGTTGTGCTAGGTACGTATGACGGCCAAAAGCTAACAACGAAGATTATTAAGCAGATACCTAATAATATGGTTAGAGTTGGAGAATATTACTATTGGGACATTCTTAACATTTACAATGGATTTCTGACAATACTACAAGAAATGATTATATCAGGGATTCACATCGATTCAATTGGTGTATGTACTTGGGGTGTCGATTTTGCATTATTAGATAAAAAAGGAAATATGATTTCTAATCCGCTTTCATACAGAAATGAGCAGGGAATCAAATACCTCAGTAAGCTAAATGATAATGATCGCTATAAATTATTTGAAAGAGTTGGTATTGCGTGTGATCGGATTAATTCGGTATATCTAATGCAGGTAATTCGTGATGAATTTTCAGATATATTCTCTATTGCAGATAAGCTGCTAATGGTTCCGGATATTATCAATTATTTTCTTACTGGTGAAAAAATCAACGAGCCAAGTGAATTAAGTACAACGCAACTCATGAATATTAGAAGCAGAGAAATTGAAAAATCTGCTTGCGAATTTTTCAATATACCTTCGGGTTTGTTTTGTCCAACTGGTAAGCATGGAACAAAAATAGGAAATGTTCGTTCAACCGTACTTGAACAGATAGGGGCTGCCTATGACATTCCTGTTGTATGCGTTCCTTCGCATGATACAGCTTCTGCTGTTGCTGCAATTCCTAGTAAAGAAGATGATTTTGTATTTATAAGTTCCGGCACTTGGTCATTGATTGGTACTGAGATCGAAGAGCCGATAATCAATACAAAAGTCTTCGAGTATGGCTTAACGAATGAACTTGGTTCATTCAACAAAATAACATTGCTTAAGAATAGTGCCGGCATGTTTATTATCCAGAAATTGAAACGTGAATATGAGATTGAGTCTGGCAGAAAATGGGGTTGGGATGATCTTGATTTTCTTGAGGAATCATACGAACTGCCTGCACCAATCATCGATATAAATGACGACAGGTTCTTTCATCCAAGCAATATGAGTGAAGAAATCTGGTCTTATCTTCTTGAAACCGAACAGGGCTCCGGCAAGAAAGATTGGAATGCAATTATAAAGGTTTGTTATCACTCAATGGCCTGCTGTTACACAGAAACTATTAAAAACATTGAAGAAATAACAGGGAAAAAATACGACAAAATATTTATTGTTGGCGGTGGTTCCAAAAACATCAAAGTAAATCAGCTAACTGCAAATTATTCTGGTAAAAGTGTTATCGCCTGTGATAAAGAGAGTACTGCCCTTGGCAACATCGCCACACAATTGGCATATTTTGACGAATCAATTCGATTGAATGAGATTCGAGAAATAATCAACTCTTCTACTCAAACAAAAGCGTACTTGAGTGAAGCGGTTGATATGAATCCTCTGGATAAATACAGAGCTATAAGAAACGTTAACAAAGGAAAGGGGTGAGTTGCACTTGGGTGAATGTTTGCTGAAAATGAAAGGTATTAATAAAAGCTTTTACGGTGTACAGGTGCTAAAGAATGCACAGTTAAGCTTGGAGGCTGGAGAAGTTCATGTTTTATTGGGTGAGAATGGCGCCGGTAAATCAACATTGATCAAAATACTAGCCAGTGCATATCGAAAAGATAGCGGATCTATTTTTCTTAATGGTGAGGAAATTCAATGTAAGACACCAAAAGAGGCGATTGATGCTGGTATCAGTGTTATCTATCAAGAATTCAATCTAAATCCATATACATCAATTTATGAAAATATAATGCTTGGCAAAGAGGAGTGCTTTTGTGGAGTTATAAAAAGAAAAAAATGTATCTGTTCTGCAAGTGATTACATAAAGATGATAGGCCTAGATATGGATCCTGAAACCTTGGTAGGAGATTTAAGTGTGGCACAAAAGCAAATGGTTGAAATCGCAAAGGCCATTAGTTGCAATGTTAAATTGCTTGTGCTGGATGAACCTACTGCAACGTTAACAGATAAGGAAACCGCGAAACTGTTTAAAATCATAGAAGATGTGAAAGCACAAGGAGTCGGCATAATCTATATTTCTCACAGAATGAGTGAACTGTTTGAAATTGGTGACCGATGTACAGTTATGCGTGATGGTGAGTATATAAAAACTGTAAAGATGTCAGAAACCAGTGTAGATGAACTTACCAAACTAATGGTTGGTCGTAGTGTTTCTCTTGATAGAATGGTTAATCCGTATGTTAATGAGCAAGATGAAGTCCTTAGTATTCAAAATTTAAAATACAAGGATCGTGTGAAAGATGCTTCTTTTTCACTAAAAAAGGGTGAGATTTTGGGATTGGCCGGTCTAGTCGGAGCTGGTCGTACTGAAATTGCCAAGTGTATCATAGGAGCATATAAAAAAAATGGTGGTTCAGTTGCATATCAAAATAAAGATATTAGCGAAGATACAGTTGATCAAACTATAAACAAAGGAATCGTCTATTTGAGTGAAGACCGTAAGGACGAGGGGTTAATTCAAATTCACAGCCTTAAAGCGAATATCAGCCTACCAAATCTCGGCTTATTTGGGAAAATTCAGTTGAACGATAAAAAAATTCGCGACAAAGCAGTTACATACATTAAAAAACTACATATAAAAACTCCGTCAGAAAACGTGCCCGCGCAATCTTTGTCCGGTGGCAATCAGCAAAAAGTGGTTATAGCAAAATGGCTCCTTTCTGATGCGAAGGTTTATATTTTCGATGAGCCGACACGAGGAATTGATGTAGGTGCAAGAGAAGAAATCTATGAGATTATGCTTGAACTTGTAAAAAATGGAGCTTCGATTCTCATGATATCGTCTGATTTGGTTGAGATTCAAAAAATGTGTAACCGCATACTTGTGATTCGAGAAGGTGTGGTTGCTGCAGAACTAATTAACGAGGCAACCCTAACTCAAGACAAAATTATGATACACGCATTAGCTGGAGGAGTAAACTGATGGAAAAAGTACTTAAGCCAAAGAAGCTCGATATTGCGTCCGTTACCCTTTATTTGGGCGCTGCAATTATTTTTATTGTCTTTACGGTTCTAACCAAGATTAATGATAAAGATTTCTTAACAGCAAATAACATTTCGAACATTATTACTCAGTCAGCTGTTATCTCTATTATTGCTATTGGCGCTTCATTTGTAATACTAACAGGTGGTATAGATTTATCAATTGGTTCAATTGTTGGCTTTACTGGAATTTTTGGAGGTACTTTAATAAAAAGTGGAGTGCCGTTATTGATTTCAATTCTTGTTTGCATTGTGGTCGGTGCAGTGATTGGATTCATCACTGGATTGCTAGTAAGTTATGGTAAAGTGCCGGCATTTATAGTTACATTAGGAACGATGCAGATAGTTCGTGGGGTGACTAAAGTTATCACTGCAGGTAAGCCAGTAGCAGGATTGCCAACGGAACTTTCAGCTCTTACGGAAACAAGAATATTGGGACTGCCAATTATGGTCTACTATGTATTTGTTCTTTACGCTTTAATCATTTATATCCTAAAGAAAACAAAATTTGGCAGACGAGTTTATGCGATTGGTGGTAATTCTAAAGCTGCTAAATTGTCAGGTGTGAAAGTGAATTTAGTCGAAACATTTACATATATGATTGCAGGAGTTTTTTCAACTATTGGTGGTATTCTTCTCTTGTCACGTTTATCTTATGCTGATCCCAATGCAGGTGCGGGCTATGAAATGGATGCTATAGCAGCCGTAGTTATTGGAGGTATAGCACTATCAGGTGGGAAAGGGAAAATAGGTAATACTCTGGTTGGATCGCTCATTCTCGGGACTCTTAAGAGTGGACTTCAGATTCTTAATGTTCCTGTATATTACCAGACAATCATTATAGGCGTTGTCATCATTATGGCAGTGTTTCTTGATAAATCTAAAGAAAGGAAGGCAGAATAATTACTTGTTACGAGGGAAAGCAAACAAAACAAAAAAAGGAGAATGTTATGAAGAAAGTACTAGTAATATTAGTGGCTCTGTCCTTAATTATGACTGCGGTTGCTTGTGGTGACTCGCCTAGTGAAGAAGGTACCACTGTGCAGTCAACTACTGCTGGAACAACGACAGCAGAAGGCCAAGATGAGCAGCCCGCGAATGAGTCCAGAGATCAAGATTATACGATCGGCTTTATTCCCATGACTCTTAACAATGAGTATTTTATCACTATGATTAGCGGAGCAGAGGTAATGGCAGAAGAGTTGGGCGTTGAACTTGTTGTCCAGGCGGGTGACCAGCATGCAAGTGCAGCAGAACAACTTTCGATTGTTGAAAACATGATTACTTCAGGCGTGGATGCAATTTGCATTGTCCCAAGTTCATCAGAAGGTCTGCTTGCGGCTTTGAGAGCGTGTAAAGAAGCGGGCATTCCGGTTCTGAATATTGATACAAAACTCGAACAGTCAATCATCGACGAAGCCGGTTTAGAAGTGCCGTTTTATGGTACAGATAATTATGCAGGTGCTGTTGATGCCGGGCAATACATTAGAGAGCAGTTTGAAGGCACCATAAAGACTGCAATTTTGACCGGGATCGAAGGCCAGCAAAATGCTGCAGATCGTAGAAATGGCTTTGTTGAAGGTGCTGCTGACCGCATTGAAGTTGTAGCTGAGCAGTCTGCTAACTGGGAAGTTGATCAGGGCTACTCTGTTACACAAAATATAATTACTGGTAATGATGATCTGCAACTAATTTATTGTGGTAATGATGGTATGGCAATTGGCGCACTCCGTGCTGTTCAAGAAGCCGGACTCCAAGATCAGATTAGTGTTATTGGATTTGATGGAATTTCTGAGGCAATGAGCCTAATAACAGAGGGTGGTCTTTATGGTTCTGTTGCACAGTATCCTGGGGAGATGGGTAAATTAGGTGTCCAAAATGCTGTTAACTACCTCAATGGTCAGACTATTGAGCAATATATTAATACTGGTGCTAAATTGATCACCTCTGACAATGTCAATGAGCATATTGAATATCTTAAGCAGTTTGAGTGAGAGCTAAATAGATCCAAATATAAATTTAATAGGAAAGAGGAAAAAATGAATTACAAGAAAATACTTGTTAAATCTGGTTTACGTATGTATGAAAGTGGACTGACAATCGCAACATGGGGCAATATTAGTCTCAGAGATCCGAAGACAAACTTAATATACGTTACACCGAGTGGTATGGATTACAAAACGATAAATGAGGATGACGTTGTTGTTGTTGATAAACATTCAAACATAGTTGAAGGACATCGCGCTCCTACTATAGAGACAGCGCTTCATGTAGCAATTTATAATAAGCGTCCCGAAGTGAATGCAGTTGTACACACTCATCCAATATACTCAACCGTTTTTTCGACTTGTGGAGAAACAATTCCACTAATTATTGATGAAGCAGCTCAGATAATGGGTGATTGCTGTAGAACTGCTTCATATGCATTGCCCGGATCAAAAGAACTTGCAGACAATTGCATTCAGGCGCTGGGTGAAAAGGCAAATACATGTTTGCTGCAGTCACATGGTGCGGTGTGCTTAGGTGAGGATATTGATTTTGCCTTCAAAGTGTGCACCGTGCTTGAAGTTACTGCTCAGATTTATCAAATGGTCAGAGCGATGGGGAGCAAATGTATAGATATTTCGGAAGAGAATATTTGCGCAATGCAACATTTTGCTAAGAATATCTATGGTAAAAAGAACCGCCAGACTAATTGATGAATTGTTTTGCCCTGATAAATTATCAGAACAAGTATTTTTGGTACTAAATGCCTTCCGATAGATGATTGAAGAATAGGTGCCTCGTCAAAAACATAGACAATTGCGTCTGCGTTGCGATGAGGCACCTTCTTTTTGGAGGAGAGTGTAAGATGTTAAGCAACAAAATATAGTTGCCGCAGGATTTTATAAAACTACAGCAATTGAGCTTTTTAATAGGGAAATGTCTTCTTTTGCATTATCATTGTGCAGTGCCATATTCTTTATACAAAATAATACCTTTGCAGCCTGTTGGTGGTTTATCTATCATCTGTGGCAACTATATTTTGTTGCTTAACATTTAATTTAACTGGGCAGGTACTTTTGCGTTTTATTAGTGTGCCACTGACTTGAAGTTTGATAGTTGGGGCGCCGTGTGAGTTCATGTGGCTGTGGAGCAGTCTGACCGCCCATATACCCATTTCTTTTGTAGAGATATTTATTGTTGTAAGAGGCGGATCGGCAACTGCAGCATAAACGATATCGTCAAATCCGATCAAAGAAATATCGTCAGGGATGCGAATTTGGTGCTTTTTAAAAGCTTTCATTGCTCCTATTGCTATCGTATCATTAGTAGCCATCAAGGCTGGCGGGAAAATTTGTCCTTTGTCTAATAATGATGAAATATAATCACTTGCGGTAGTTAGATCTGAAGGGACTCTAAAAACCATTCGATGATCGAATGGCAATTCGAAATACTCTAACGCTTCTATGTAGGCCTTTAGCCTTGCCTTGCAATTAGAGCTTGGCATATTGTTATAGAGATAACCGATTTTCTTATGACCTTGTTTTACTAAATGTTCTACAGATATGTAAATTGCTTCGGAATTATTCATATTTACTGAGTTAATGCTGAAGTTTGGCATATAATTATCGATTACTACGATTGGTTGAGGCAACTGATTAAGATAGCTGAGAAGTTCTGGACTAAATTCTGTTGCTAGAAACAAGATTCCCTCAGGGTTTTGAGGTTTTATATTGGCTATTACATCCTCTATATTAAGGGGATTGACTCCTATCATAACAAGGTTAAAGCCATGGCGCCTTGATTCTTTTTCGACGGAATCAATGATCGATGAAACAAAACCGGCATTGCCGTTTACTAGATTGCCGTGCTTGATAAATTTTAAAAAGTAAATATTTTTATTTTTTTCTGATTTTACAGCTGGTTTCTGTTTTGCTATGACTGAGTTTGACTTGGTGACATTTATAGAACAGCCGTTTTCTTTTAACAGCTTAAGTATGCGTTCCCTGGTCTTAATGCCGACGCCAGGGCGATCGTGTATCACCATTGAAACAGTAGATGGTGATACATTTGCGGCTTTTGCTATTTCTTTAAGATTCATAGAGTCACCGAGCTTTCATTGAGGTTAGGTATTAAGAATAATAGCATTATTTATCAATTTTGAGAATAGTGTTATTTTACTAAAATAGACGATTTTGTTAACAAAATAAAAGCAGGCCGAAAATGAAATGTGTTTATATGTGCATAAAACAAGTATTTTGTTGTATGCATTTGTGTAATGTGTATTGACAAGCTGCGGGTTTAGTTGTATTTTAGTAAAAGCAAAGCGTTATTTAGTAAAATAAATTTTGCAATACTATATAGGTCTATAGAAATTTATGAGAGGTAGCCCATGGATAAGAACAATTTCTTAAATGTCAGGCGCATTAGTAAAACCTTCCCAAGTGTCAAGGCTTTGGATGATGTAGAGTTTGCGGTCAAGGCTGGTGAAGTTCATGCCTTAATTGGAGAGAATGGCGCAGGCAAATCTACCTTGATAAAAATTCTTGCTGGTGTTTATGAACCTGATCTTGGTGCTGAAATTGAAATTGAAGGCAAAAAAATCGAAAAATTGAATCCAATAACTTCAGTTAGAAATGGTATCTCAATTATATTTCAGGATTTTTCGTTATTTCCTAATCTAACTGTCGCGGAAAATATTGCTCTGGGTGGTGCTCTTGAGAGTGGCAGTGCAGTTGTAAAGTGGAACAAAATGCGTGATGTTGCCAAGGCTGCTGTGGGTAAACTTGGTGTAGACATTTCCGTTGATGTGAGACTTGGAACTCTTTCTATTGCTAAACAGCAGTTGGTTGCAATTGCCAGATCTCTTGCCAGTCAGGCGAAACTTATTATTATGGATGAGCCTACTTCAGCATTATCAAAAGGCGAAGTTGAACTATTGTTTAAAATAATTCGCGGTCTGCAAGCCGATGGTATTGCTGTTGTGTTTGTTAGTCATAAGCTGGAAGAACTTTTTGAGGTATGCGAGACTTTTACTGTCTTACGAGATGGTAAATATATAGGTACATATCCTGCGATTGATATGGATAATTCGAAGCTGATTTCTCTCATGGTTGGTAGAAAAATTGAGTTTGAAAGACTTAGTGGCAAGAATATCGGCGAGCTGATTTTAGATGTTCATAAACTGACAAAAGCAGGCAACTTTAAAAATATTTCTTTCCAACTGCATAAGGGTGAGATCCTAGGCATTACAGGGTTGGTTGGTGCAGGCCGGACGGAGGTTGTTCAGGCGTTATTTGGATTAAATAAGCCCGACTCTGGTGAGATTACCCTTAACGGTGAAAAGGTCAACATCAATAGTCCGGAGGAGGCCGTGAAGCTTGGATTGGCTTTTGTGCCAGAGAGTAGACAGACTGAGGGTTTGGTTATGCGCCAGAATATGCGTGATAATATCGTATTGCCTATTCTGGATACACTTACTAATCGGGTTGGTCTGATTGACCATGATTTGCTTGGCAATGAAGCAGACAAATGGATAAAAGAAATCAATGTTGTTCCGGCTGTTCCAGATATGCTGGCAGGTCAGTTTTCGGGTGGTAACCAGCAGAGGATAGTTATTGGTAAGTGGCTGGCAACTAATCCTAAGCTTCTTATTATCGATGAACCGACAAATGGTATAGATGTAGGAGCAAAGTCTGAAATACATAGACTTTTGAGAAGTCTGGCTGACCAGGGGATGGGTATCATTATGATTTCATCGGAACTTCCAGAAGTGTTGGCGTTAAGTGATCGTATTCTTGTTATGAGGCGTGGAAGAATTAACGGGGAATTTGAAGGTGCGACGGCTGATTCTGAAAGTGTAATGAACAAGGCATTCCTGGCTGATAATAAAGTAGGCTGATCGGGGAGGATATCAAAAAAATGAAACACTGGATAAAAACCAAAGAATTTATGGTGCTTGTCATCGTACTGACTGTTATAGCGGTAGTCAGTATAGGTAACCCGAAAGCTTTTCTAACTACTGAAAATATTTTCGACATAATTAAGTCAAACCTGGTTCTGGCAATCGCTGCAATGGGTATGCTGCCTATATTGCTGACTGGCGGCATAGATGTTTCGGTTGGTGCTTTGATGGGCTGCGCTTCGGTTATCTCTGCTCAGTTTATGATTAATGTCACTGATAACATACCTCTTGCTTTCTTAGCCGGTGCCGTTTCCGGTATTGTTCTTGGTTCAGTAAACGGATTCTTCGTTTCTAAACTAAAAATGCCACCGATTGTTGCAACATTGGGTACTATGAGTGTCTATCAAGGTATGATGTCCTATATCACTAACGGCAACTGGATTAGTAATATACCTACCAATTTTGTGGAGTTCGGCAAGGGGTACTTGTTTGGAATAATTCCAGTACAGACCTTTTTTCTGGTAGCAATGGCTGTTCTTACCTGGTGGATCCTCAAATATACATTTATCGGTCGAGGTGTTTTTGCCATTGGTGGTAATGCCGTTTCGGCCGAAAGAATCGGTTATAACGTTCAGAGAATCCAGTTTTTGTTATACGCCTTTAGTGGTTTTGCTAGTGGCATTGCTGCCGTAGTCAGAACATCAATTTTTGGTCAGGTTGACCCAAAGACTTTTACTGGTTTCGAATTGAAAGTCATAGGTGCAGTAGTTGTTGGTGGTGCTAGTGTCAGTGGTGGCTATGGTAGCGTCATGGGAACCTTATTTGGTGTTGCGCTGATGGGTTTGCTCGAAAACGGCATGATACTCCTTAGAATACCAACATTCTGGCAGAAGATCATGATAGGTTTGATAATTCTGTTTGCGGTAAGTATAGATTTCGTAAGGGCGAGAAGAGCAAGCGCTAAGCAGCTCAAGGTAGATGTAGCATGAGTGGAGGTGCGAATATGAAAAATAAAACTGCAGGATTAATTCAAGGCCTCCGTAATAATTCCAAGGAGTTCACTTTGTTTGCAGTACTTGTTGTCACAGTTGTTGTACTGAGTGTTTTAACAGATGGTAAGTTTACCAGCTCCGCAAATATACAGTCGATGGCGGCGCAACTGCCGGAATTTGGGTTTTTTGCATTAGGCATGATGATTGTTATTCTTACAGGTGGAATTAACTTGTCGGTTGTTAATACGGCTGCGATGTCATCAATTGTTGGCGCAATGGCAATTGCTAAAATATATTCTGAAGGCGATGGTTCTCCGGTTGCCAGCATAATAGTAGGTATTGCTCTGGTTTTGACAGTGGCGCTGATTGGGGGTCTGATTAATGGTTTCACGGTTTCATATGTAGGAGTTACACCAATGTTGGTTACACTTGCAACTATGATGATTTTTGAAGGTGTGGGATTGTTGTTGAGTAAAGGCAATGCAATTTCAGGTTTTCCGCAATCCTTCATGTGGATCGGTTCTGGTAAGGTGCTTGGTATTCCTGTTCCAATGATATTGTTTATCATAGCTGTCATTGTATATATTATTCTGCTTGAACATACTCCCTGGGGCAAGCGTGTATATATGGTCGGCTGCAATCCAACGGCTACTATTTTTTCAGGTATCAATAACAAAAAAGTGCTGATGAAGGTATATATTCTATCTGCAACCTGTGGAGCTCTCGCTGCTGTAATTATTATGTCGAGATACAACTCCGCAAAAGTCGACTACGGTTCTTCCTATATGATGAAGTCAGTAACCGCCGCTGTCCTTGGCGGTACGGATATCAATGGCGGCTATGGTCGTGTTATGGGTACAGTTATTGCTGTTCTGATCATACAGTCTATTTCGTCAGGACTGAACCTGCTGAATATTAATAGATTCTTGTCAGACGTCGTTATGGGATTGTTGTTATTGGCAGTGCTGTCATTGAACTTCATCAGTACGACTATCAAGGAAGCCCGTAAAAAGCGTCAAACCGCTGTTAAGATCGGTGTTTAAGACTTAATAATTAAGTTATGTCTCACCTGTTTATGGTGTGCATATAAAGCAAAAAATTCTATATTAGGAGGAAAGAAAATGTTTAAAAAAAGTACGGCACTTCTACTAGTTATTGCCTTGATGGCAACATTGATTATGTCTGCTGGCTGTGGTGGTGATACAACTACTACAACAGCTGCCCCGGCAGAAACAACAGCTGCTCCGGCAGAGACAACAGAAGGCGACGGAGAAACAACTGCACCATCTGGTGAAGCTTATAAAATTGTCGTTATGCCTAAACTGATCGGTATTCCTTACTTCAATCGCTCAGAAGAGGGTGCTCTCAAGGCTGGTGAAGACCTAGGCGTAGAGGTCATTTACAATGGTCCTTCAGTTGGTGATGCCGCTCAGCAAGTTCAAATGATTGAGGACTATATTATTCAGGAAGTTGACGCTATCTGTGTTGCTCCTAATGACGCTGCTGCTCTCACACCTGCTCTGCAGAAAGCAAAAGATGCTGGTATTGTAGTTCTTGACTGGGATACTCCTGCTGAGAAGGATCTGGTTGAGTTGTCAGTTAAACAGATCGATGACAGAGAATTTGCAGAGTTATATTTCGACCAGTTGGTAGAGCTTTCAGGCACAGATGAAGGCGAATATGCAATCATTACCGGTGGTCTGGCTGCTGCAAATCTAAACACATGGATTGACTTCGGTATGGAATATGCCGCAGAAAAGTATCCTAACCTTAAATTGGTCACAGATAAGATCGCTAGTGATGAGTCTGCTGATATCGCTTATCAGAAGTCGCTAGACCTGCTCAAGACCTATCCAAACTTGATCGGTATACTTGGGTATTCAACACCGGCTCCCGTCGGTATTGCCAAGGCTATTCAGGAAAGAGGTCTCCAAGGTGAAGTTGTAGCTGTTGGTTCAGCTATGCCTACTGACTCAGCTCCATATTTGAAAGACGGATCAATGTCAGCCGCTTTCTTGTGGGATCCCGCAACGCTTGGTTATCTAACGGTTTATTTGGCTAAGACCGTTCTCGATGGCGGTGAAGTAACCGATGGCATGGATGTTCCGAATGTAGGTAATATCCGTGTTAATGGTAAAGATGTAGTCATGGGTCCGCCGTCTGTTTTCACAGCTGAGAATGTTGATGAATTTCCGTTCTGATAAAACCCTGAGGTCAGTCTAACCTTATTTTTATATGTGTTAGATTTGTTAATCAGTACTAATTCAAGCTCCTGCTATCATTTGATGTGGTAGCGGGAGTTTTCTAAAAATACAGGAGAAAATGTTATGAACGATTGTTATCTTGGTATCGATAATGGCGGGACAATGGTAAAAGCTGTCATCTTTGATGAAGCTGGCAGATATATTTCCGGTGCATCAGAGAAATTAGAAATGATCGTACCCAGACCAGGTTTCACTGAAAGAAATATGACTGATCTCTGGCAAGCCAACTGTCGCGTTATCAAACGTGCAGTCGAGCAGGCAGGCTCTTCTGTAGCAAAAAATATACGCAGTGTAGCGTGTTCTGGGCATGGTAAAGGTTTATATCTATGGGGAAACGATAACAAACCGGCTTATAACGGTGTAGTCTCTACAGATTCAAGGGCTGTTAAATATGCGAAAGCCTGGTCAGAAAGTGATATAGGACGTTATGTGCAGTCGATCAATTACCAAAAAATTCTTGCTAGTCAGCCGGTTTCTATTTTGCGTTGGTTTTCTGATCATGAACCAGATGTCCTCCTTAAAACTAAATGGATCTTCGAATGTAAGGATTATATCCGTTACTGCTTAACCGATGAAGCTTTCGCTGAAATTACTGATTATTCTGGTTCGAATCTGATGAATTTAAAAACGATGAGTTTCGAACGTGATTTGTTGGCAAAATTTGAATTGGAAGATATGATTGACAAGTTGCCTCCTTTGAGAAGATCGACGGATATCTGTGGATATATATCTGAGGAGGCTGCTGCCTTAACAGGTCTGCAGGTTGGTATTCCGGTTGCAGGGGGGATGTTTGATATTGATGCTTGTGCTGTAGCAATGAATGTTTTCGGAACTGAACAATTTTGTGTGATTGCTGGGACTTGGAGCATCAACGGTTATGTATCTCAAGAACCAGTTAAGGACGGTAGTGTCATGATGAATTCCTGCTATGCAGTACCAGGCTGCTTCTTTATAGAGGAAGGAAGCCCAACTTCTGCTGGCAATCATGAATGGTTTACGAGTTTTTTTCTAGATCGCGAGAAACGACAGGCAAAAGCAGAAGGCCTTAATATCTATAAATATACTGATCAGCTTGCATCGGAGGTGCTTCCTGATGAACAGGATTTGATATTTTTACCTTTCGTTTATGGTTCAAATTACAATCCGTTGGCAAAAGCTTGCTTTTTAGGATTCGACAGTCATCATACACGAGCTCACATGATTAGAGCAGTTCTCGAATGTATTGTATTCGGACACAGAACGCATCTGGAGAAATTATTTAAACATCAGATGCCCAAGGTGATTCGCCTAGCAGGCGGAGCTGCAAACTCTGAAGTTTGGGCTCAAATGTTTGCTGACATTATTAAACTACCAGTAGAAATTCTTGAATCAAAAGAACTTGGAGCTCTTGGTTGTGCAATGGCTGGGGCTGTTGCGGTTGGTAAATATGAAGATCTGCCTGCTGCCGGTCAATCAATGGTTAGGATAAAAAACAGATATGAACCTAATGAGTCTTTATCAAATATATATGAAAATAAGTATGCGAGATATAAGCTTATAGCAGATAAACTTGATGAAGCTTGGTAGCTGTTGAGAGAATAGGATTAGGTAGATACAAAAAATTTAGATAAATATTTTATGAGGTAAGACTAATGAAACATGGAATTTATTATGCATACTGGGAAAAGGAATGGAAGGCTGACTATAGGTTGTATATCGATAAAGCTGCTAAACTGGGCTTCGATATTATGGAAATTGCGGCAACGCCCCTGCCTGATTATAGTGATGTGCAGTTGATGGAATTGCGTGACTATGCAAAGCATAAAGGTATTATCTTGACTTGCGGGCATGGTCCAAATGCTTCACAGAATCTGGCCTCTGCCGATCCAGAAGTTGTTAAAAACGCCATCTCTTTTTATGCTGACTTGTTGGTTCGACTTGAAAAACTAAATATTCATACAATTGGTGGCGGCATTTACTCCTATTGGCCGGTAGACTATAGTCAGACGATTGATAAACCTGGTGACTGGGCAAGGAGTGTAGAGAATGTTCGAGAGGTTGCGAAAATTGCTCGAGAGTGCGGAGTCGATTATTGTCTGGAGGTGCTCAACCGTTTTGAAGGATATTTGTTGAACACAGCAGATGAGGGTGTTCGTTTTGTTGAAAGTGTAGGTCTGGATAATGTAAAGGTAATGCTTGATACCTTTCATATGAATATCGAAGAGACAAGTATCGGTGGTGCTATCAGAAGAGCTGGTAAGCATCTCGGACATTTTCACACGGGTGAATGCAACCGCAATGTTCCAGGCAAAGGTCGCACCCCATGGCGAGAAATCGCTGAGGCTCTTCACGACATCGGCTACGATGGCAGTATTGTTATGGAACCGTTTGTTTTGCAGGGAGGCAAGGTTGGAAAGGATATCAAGGTCTGGCGTGAGATAACAGATGATACTAGCGATAGCAGTCTTGATCAGTCTGCAAAAGAAGCTTTGCAATTTTCGCGCTATATGCTTGGATAAGTATGCTGATAAAATAAAAAAGTAAGCGGTGAACTTAGCGCATCTCCATGGGAACTATTCAAAACAAGCGCCACGTCTTAAGTCGGTCTTTTGGGGTGCTTTATGACTTGGCTAGATATGATTTGACAACTGCTGTTATTGGAGGTTGCTCTCAAGTAATTGTGGTTTTCGGTCTAAAAAAGGCGCTTAAAATTGAAAAGAGGCTTATGTGTAAATTCGGGCTTTTGGAGAGTTGATTATAATATTGAGAATCTTCAACAAGATATTATGTGATAAATAAAAAACCTTCCTCCATCAGCCCCCAACGGCCCTACCTAATACATAATAGACTGCTTAGGTTTAATAACAGAGGCTGCGGGACTGCTGGATTCTCGAATTATTAATTCTACTTCCATTACCATTTGGCGCACAGGTGCATCAGGATTCTTGATTATTTCAGTTAGAATTTCACAAGAATTATAACCGATCTGATATCGGGGTTGATTAACGGTTGTGATTGTTGGGTTTGTCATCAATGAGATATCTACGTTGTCAAATCCTATGATCACTATGTCTTTTGGTACTTTTAAACCTGCTCTTTTTACTGCTTTTAATGCTCCGGCTGCGAATACATCAGATGAGGCAAAAATCGCATCTGGCAATATTGCTGACTCTAGCATTGTTGTTACAGCAGATACTGCCATATCAAAATTTATATCTGGTAAATGTATCACCAGAGAGTTGTCTACAGGGATATTATGTGCTTTTAGAGCCAGTTGATAGCCTTCGAGGCGTTTTTTTGCATATTTATATTGTGGTGGTCCGTTGACGAAGGCTATTCTTTTGCGGCCGGTTGATATTATATATTCAACTGCGGTTCTGGCTGCTTTTGTATCGTTTATTGTTACAAAGGGCAATTGAAGATTCTGGTCGCATTCGCAGCATTGTACTACTAGTACGACTGTATTTAGTTTTAACAATATATTTGGGTTTACATAATTTGTTGTTATTAAACCGGAGGCTTTAATGTTTTGTAGAAGAGAGGAGAATGAATTCACTGATTCAACGTTTATTTCCTCTTCGTGTATGAGTAGATCGAAACCGTGTATCTCGGCTGCGATTCTTACGCCTCTTAGTATTTCTATATAAAAGGGGTTGCCTACTGATGGCAAGTTGAGAATGATAGGTCTGTTTTTATATTTGCTTTCTTGATTTACGGACATCAGTTCGTTCAGATCATATCCTGGAGTGTCAACCCAAAACAGGACAAATATTATTCGGTCAATCTGCTTAAGCGATACTCAACAGGATACACAAAATTCCTTGCACTACCTACAAATATTCTTTCAAAGCATCATAAAAACAATCTTCAAAACAGTATCAGTCCAACAAAAGAGACGGTGTTTACGCCATTATTGTATTTCAGTCCAGCAATATTCAGCATTTCATTGACATTGATGCCATAGGCTTCAACAGATGCAAGTCCTTCATCGGGTCTTGTACAGGGACTTTCTGGATAGGTACAGTCACCGCATAGATCGCAGCAGCCAACTGTAAGAGCCAGCATCTGATTGCTTAATGCCGGTTCTTTGTTTTTGATATCGGTTACGATTTCATAAAACTGTTTCTGATGGCGGTCTTTGGTTTCCATCATACTTTCATAATCAAAGGAGTCCTCCATTTGTCCGACGGTCTGAACGATCAGGCCATTTTGGAATTTAACAACCTCTTTCATCAAGTCTTCAATCGGGCCGATTGCCGGAGGGCCTTTCCAGCTGGTATTGTATTGACCGCAACTGTTCTGCTCACACATTTCCCGCAGTTCCGGCACAAATGGAATATCCGCCGGATGAATCCAGGCGGCAAAGGAACAATTCTTATCCAAAGCCAACTGATACAATCTTTGGTGGACGGCATCTTGAAATCTTTTTGATTCTGACATGAATTTTACTCCCCCCTAATAACTCTTATAAATATCAAATGGGAATTAAATCATAATTAGTATAATTCATAGTGCTGGGAACGGCAATGAGTTGCGCAACAGAGCGGGATTTTCGCTTGCCTATATTTCTATATTTTTTGGATATCCTTTTTTCTCGCAATACTTGCAAATTGCAATATGAGCTTCTCTTAAAAGGGTTTCTATCGAGCTGCCTGTTGAAAAATGATCGTATATAACATTTGCAATTATTTGATCAATGACTACCATATCCAATATTTCTGCATTTTCTACAGTTGGCAGTGCACGTGTTTGAGATGAAGTGAAGATTTCTTCGACCATGTCAATCCAGGGGTATAAACTACTTAGTTTGCTATCTTCGTATACAATTTTCATAGGTGATGAGCCTCCAAGAACAGTATATGAAGAAGATATTTCAGGGCTAAAAAACCAATTTATAAATCGCTCAACAAGTTCGAATTTTTCGTTTTTATAAGGTATTGATAAATTCCAGCCAGCAGAAACTGAGTATTTGCCAGGAAGCGGGGAAAATCCCAAATTATCCATTATTCTAGTTCTGGCTCTATCTACTAAAATCGAAGCGTTGTTAGAAAAATTTGCACACATTGCGATTTTGTTATCCATAAAGTCATTAATGCTGTCAAAAGCTCTGTAAGCAAGGCAATCAGGATTAGAAAATCTTATTGTTTCAGATAAATTTTGCATTGCTTTAATATTGTTTTCGCTAAGGAGTGTTACAAAGCCATTTTTGTCCATGATCGAACCGCCATATGACCACATTCTCGGGTAAAATTCAGTCATCATACTTGATGGGAAATTGCCGAATATGCCAGTACCATAGAGGGTTGGTGAATTGCTGTTATATTTTTTTGTGAAAAATTTTGCTATGTAAGAGAATTCTTTCCAAGTAGTTGGTGGAAGAAGTTCGCGTTTGTATTTTTGATAGAATATTGCTTTTAAATTCTCATCGCTAAAAAGATCTTTTCTGTAATATAGAAGTGAACTTGTGTAAACAAAAGGAAGCCCAAAAAGTCGATTGTTAAATGAGGAAATGCTTTCCGCTACCTTGTCTTGCATTTTAGCAGCTAACCCTGATCTATTAATATAGTCTGTCAAATCCTTGAGCAGACCTGCTGTGGATAAGTATGGTATCCAAGGTGCATCAACTGCAACTATATCGTATATATTTTCGTTGCTGCTGGATAGAAAATCATATAATTTGGGATGTGGTAAAGTGTCAATTTTTACAGAGATGTTCTCTTCTTCAATAAATCTGGGAATAAGGCATTTCATTGCATTTGTTCCAGAGTCTGCTTCGTTTAGGAGTATTCTTAATTTTGGCAGTATCCTTATACTATTATTGACCGAGGCCTGGCCTGTCTGTTTTTTTAGATAAGACTGTATTTTTTCACATGGGAATAAATCTTCAAGCAGGAAGCTTTGTACTTCTTTGAAGTAAGGATTATTTATACTGCCGAATAATATTTGAACGGCTTGTTTGCCGAGTTCGTGAAAGTTTCTGAAAGTGTTTATTGTTTTATTAGAAAAGTTGCTATCGTGCCAAGTTGCTTCTGCTAGAGAAATAATCTGAATTTCTTCCCCTACACTTACATTTTGGAAATACGCTACTTCTTTGATGGCTTGAGCTGTAATGAAAGAAGTTGTTATAAAAACTTCTGGGCATTTGTTTTCATTAAATAAATTCATTACGTTTCTGAAAGTTGCATCTTTGGAAGCAGGATAAGAATAAATTTTTCCGCTATCCAGTTTCAAATTATGATTACGAAATGCCTGTTCAAAAGAGATGATACATTGTCTTTCGTTAGAAAAACTACTATCTCCTGCGTATAGCATAATATTATCTATTCCTAACTTAAGTAATTGATTTGTTAATGAGTATATTGTCTGACTGTCATTGAAACCAACATAATTGTAAGATAATTTATTCTCTGGTTCTCTAATTGTAAAGATAATTGGTAAAATTTTACTTATGCGCGATAGCAGTGAATCGTTGCTAGGTTGACATGTGCATAGTATGATGCCTAAGCAATTATTGCTGACGCAATCATTTAAAATTTGCGTTTCAATGGAAATAATATCGTTAGTTAAAAAAAGCAACAAGCGGTATTGTTTATCTACGTATGCTGAAATTCCTTCAAATAAATCTGAGTATTTTTTTTCGGAAAGATTAGGAAGTACGACCGCAATGTCTTTTGTTGTGCATTCCTTTAGCTGCTTAGCTGCACGGTTTGGAATGTAATTTAGTTTTGATATGGCTTCCTTGATCTTTTCTCTTTTTTGCGGACTGATATATCCAGTATTATTTAAATATTTTGAAACTGTTCCTGTAGATACGGCTGCTTCTTGTGCAACGTCAATTATATTTGCCATATAACACTCCGATTAATAATCAATAATGAAATTCAGTAAAAACTTTTGATTCTCACTTTACGCTAATACAAGCGTTATTGTCAAATAAATTTAGTTATATGCACAATAATAAATTAGAAAAACAGTCTTAATTATGTGCAATAAGATCTCGATAATGAACAATAATGAACAATAATGAAACGATGCTTGCTAATTTTTGTAATTTATTGACCACATGATATGCCCAGTTTATACTGGGAGCAAATCTAGAAACAATTTTGATTTTTGGTCATAAAGTGTGAAATTTGTGGCGGTTAAGTTGTTTGATTCCCGGGTAATGAAAGATGATATGTTATATGGAGGAACAATTGTGAAAGGCAAAACAAACTCAAGTAAGCATGGGGTAGTTAATAATGCTAAGAAATTATTAGCCCGACCCGAGACCAGTGTAATTATTGCTGTTTTATTCTTAGGTATTATTTTTTCTATGTTTTCAGATAGTTTTATGTCTGTATACAACATATTCAACATTTCGCGCACGGCGGCACTGTATATTTGTATTGCATTAGGTCAGGTTATGGCTCTTATTGTTGGGGGTATGAACTTGTCTTTGGGTCAAATAGGTGGTTTGACAGTAGTAGTGTCAGGATATTTAATGGATGTTCATGGTTTGCCAATATGGATTGCTGTAGTAGCAGGGCTTGCAGTAGGATTGTCCTGTGGTTTTCTTAATGGCATTATCATAACAACATTAAATTTGAATTCTTTTGTGGTTACACTAGCCACATCATTTGTTTTTGCAGGGTTGATAAATGGAATATCAAGAGGATTTCCTTATACCAATATTCCACAGGAAATCACTTTTCTGGGACGTGGTGGCATATCTTTTGTGCCTTGGATAATGGTTTTTTCTGTAATCATATTAATAATAGTAGGTTATGCTTTCAAATACATAGTTACCTGCCGCATGGTATTGGCGACAGGAGGCAATATTGAAGCTGCAAAAATGTCAGGTGTTAATACAGATAAAATGATTATACTTGCGAATATTGCATCTGGAATGTTTGCTTCTATTTCAGGTTTATTGTGGATTTCGAGAACAGGTAGTGCACAACCTGCAACGGGATCTGATTGGATGGTTATATCATTTGCAGTTGCTGTTATCGGAGGTACTGCATTGAAGGGAGGATCTATTAATCCGATAGGAGTGTTTTTTGCATCATATCTTATTGTGATGGTAAAAAATGGACTTGTAATGATGAATGCTAATATCTATTTTGAACAAACTTACCTGGGTGTAATTTTGCTTATGGCAGTTTCTATAGCAAGCATCAGAGCAATTTTGGATAATAAGAAATTGAAAAAACAGCTAAAGAATAAGATTTAACAAATGTAAATAAACGTGAGAGTTACAGAGGAGTATGAATATGAAGAGATTTACCGCTTTTATTTTAATACTGTCACTTTTTATCTTTGCAGCAGGGTGTACAAATACTACAAGCGATACAGAAAAAATAAAGGATACTGAGTCAGCAGATACAACAGCTGCAACGCAAAATGAAGAAGAGAACAACTTTGAAGGCAAATTAGCTTGGTATGCACCGGCACCTCATCCCTATTATGATGAAGTTAAGAAGGGTGTAGAAAAGTTTATTGCAGATACAGGAATAGAAGTTATTATTCAAATAGGCCCTGATTGGACACAAGCAAGCCAGAATGAAAAAGTTGAGGCGCTTGTGGCTCAAGGCATAACAGGACTGTCAATTTATCCTGCGGATGCAACTGGAGCTAACGGATTATATGAAGAGATTACAAATGCAGGAGTCAATGTTATCAATTTCGGTGCTGACTCTGCACGACCTAATGCCGCAGTATTTGCTGTTGCAACTGATGTTTATCAGTCTGCATACGATCAGTGCGAAAAATTAATTGAGATGATGGGCGGCAAGGGTAATTTGCTTAATGTTCTTGAAGTTCTTGAGGATCCTAATACGGCACTGCGCAAACAAGCAATTGATGATTGTGTTGCAAAACATGCGGATGTCCAAATAATCCAGGAAGTTGCCGGAATTAAAACTGCAGAAGAAGCTGTCACAAAAATGGAGAGTGCAATTTCTGCGAATGTAGGAAACATTGATGGAATAATTTCTACAGGCTTTAATCCTTCAATTGGTTTGGCACAGCTTTTGCCGGACTATTATTCCAAACAAGAAGACAGCAAGCATATTTACACAATTGTTGTTGATACAGATCCACTAGTTATGAAATCGATAGAAGAAGGGTTTATTGATGGAACTATGGCTCAGAACCCTATAGGTCACGGCTACATTTCGATGATGCTTCTTAAACTTATGGAAGAAGGATATCAGCCAATTGATGCGGAAACTTATTTCGTTCAAGCTGGGCATCTATTTGTAAATCAGGAGAATTTGACCACTTTTGAAAGTGATATAGATAAGGTTACACAGGGCATTGTTAATGAAATTAACACAAAATATTTGAAAAAATAATCAAAGTGATTCTAAAAGCCCACAGTAATTTTAATAATAGTTACTGTGGGTAAAATGGATAAAACTTAAAAAAGTATTGGAACATCTAAACGAGGTTGGGCGGATATGCTTAAGTTAGAGAATATTACGAAAATATTTCCTGGTGTCATTGCTTTGTCAGACGTTAGTGTACACTTTGAAAGAGGATCGGTACATGCGTTGATGGGTGAAAATGGTGCAGGCAAATCGACTTTGATGAAGATTATAACAGGAATCTATCAGCCTGATTCTGGTAGGATATTTTTAGATGGTGAGGCCGTTAAAATCAGAAATTTTCATGAAGCGATTAAAAAAGAAATCAATATCGTAAATCAGGAAATACAGATAATCCCTGAATTTTCGATAGCAGAAAATATCTGTATTGATAAAATGGATAGTTTCAAAAATAAAGGCATTGTCAACTGGAAAAAAGTTAATGAGTTTGCCCAGGAATATCTTGAAGTTGTCGGACTTGATTTGCTGCCTACTGATTTAACCGGTGACTTAACTGCAGCACAAAAGCAGCTTATTCAAATAGCAAAGGCTATTTCATCAAAAGCAAAATACATTCTTATGGATGAACCTACATCGTCATTAACAATGCATGAAATTGATAACTTATTTAGAGTAATTGAAAAGCTAAAAAACCAAAATGTCGGCATTATATTTGTTTCTCACAAAATTGAAGAGGTTATGAAGATATGTGACGTAGTTTCAGTACTTCGTGATGGAAAATATATTGGAACCTTGGACAAGAATCAAATGAGCAAAGATGAAATTGTGCGAATGATGATTGGCAGAGATGGTGTCGGTTGTTATCTTGGGAAGCTTGATATAAAAAGTGAAAATGCTCTTGAAGTAAAAGGATTGACTACATATGGTCAGTTCAGTAAAGTGAGTTTTAATTTGAAAAAAGGAGAAATCCTAGGTTTTTATGGTTTAGTTGGTTCAGGGCGTACAGAGTTGGTACGGCAGATTATTGGTGCAGATAAATTTGATGAAGGTGAAATTGTTGTAGATGGTGTAACTGCCAAAATCTTAAATATCCGAGACACGTTGATTAAGTATAAAATTGGATATGTTACGGAAAACAGAAAAGAAGAAGGCTTGATTCTTGAGGACAATGTTTCAAACAATATCGCTTTGACAGTTCTTAACCGTTTCAAAGGTCAGTTAAATAAAATCAACTATAAGAAACAAGAAGAAGCTGTTCAGAATATGATCGATCGTCTGAAAATAAAGACACCTTCAAGTGGAACAGTTGTTAAAACCCTCTCAGGAGGCAATCAGCAAAAAGTTAGTATTGCCAAATGGCTAGCTGCTGAGTGCGACATATTAATTATTGATGAGCCGACAGTAGGTGTTGATGTGGGTGCAAAAGAGTACATACACAATATTATATGGAATTTGGCAAAAGTAGAAGGTAAATCGATTATTCTTATAAGTTCAGATATGGTAGAAATTGCATCTCTGGCAAGAAGGATACTCGTTTTCAAAGATAATGCAATTAATGGTGAAATTACAGGCCTGAATGAATCAGAATGTTCATATGAATATGTGAGCTTGCAAATCGGAAAATATTTGGCATAAGAAAAATTAGTTTATCATTGTAAAACAACTTTTTTCAATGATCCTCTGATAGCAGGTAAGAAAAAAACAACCAAACGTGTACTCTTTCATAGAGATTTATGCGTAGGGCTTTGTTTCTATGCCAAAAACAAAAATCATTTGAATAAGTATTCTAAAGGGGTGAATTATGCGCAGATATGGTCAAATAATAAAAATAGTTCCAGAGAAAATTGAAGAGTACAAGGATCTCCATAGCAAGGTTTGGCCTGAAGTTTTATCTATGATTAGGGCGTGTAATATTCAGAACTACTCAATATATCTTAAAGAAGGATTCTTGTTTTCCTATTATGAATATGTAGGTAAAGACTATATATCGGATATGAAAAAGATGTCGAATGATCCAACAACGCAAAAATGGTGGGAATTATGTATGCCTTGCCAGTTGCCGGTAGAATCAGCTGGTGAAAGTGAATGGTGGTCGGATATGGAGGAAGTTTTCCATATCGATTGATGCATGACTAGTATAAATTTTATAGAAACGGGAGAATATTTATGAATTCTAGAGAAAGAGTATTACAAAGCATAAGTCATAAACAACCAGATAAATTACCTTTAGATTTGGGATCTACCCCCAGTTCAGGTATATCTGCCATAGGTTACAACAAGTTAAAAAAAGAATTAGGATTGAATGACGGATGTACTAGAGTATATGATGTAGTCCAACAGGTAGCACAACCAGAATGGAATATTATTGAATTGTTTGGCGTAGATGTAATAGATATTGGCAGAGCATACAATACTAAATCGACAGATTGGTATGATGTTAAATTATCTGATGGTAGTGTTGCTCAATATCCCAATTGGTTTAAACCTGAACCGAATAATAATGGTGGATATGATGTTTTTCAAGATGGTACTCTCAAAATAGGAATGATGCCATCAGGAGCTACTTTCTTTGATCAGACTTGTTTTCCTTATATTGATGATTATCCGAACGATTATCGTGATATTGCTGCTGATATGAATAAAGTAATATGGCAAGCTTTGCCGGTTAGTCCTTGGGATTATGCAAATAAAGAAAACTTCTGGCAGGATTTAAGAGTTAGGTGTTTGGACTTAAAAAACAATACGGATAAGGCGCTTATGATAGGTGCTGGCTGCAACCTGTTTGAGTGGGGAACCTTTTTAAGAAGAATTGACAACTTTTTGATGGATATTTACTGCGAGCAGGAAAAAGTTGAAGAGCTGCTTGATGTATTGCTTGAGATACATATGAAAACTCTAGAGAATATATGCAACCATATTGGAGATGTTGTTGATATAATAAGGTTTGGAGATGATCTTGGTCTTGATACAGGTACGTTCATGGCACCAGAAAAGTATCAGGAAATATTCAAGCCGCGTCATAAAAAAATGACTGATTTTGTCCATAAGAACAGTACAATGAAAACCTTTTTGCATTCATGTGGTTCTATATATGCGATTATGGGAGATATTATCGATGCAGGCTTTGATATAATAAATCCTGTACAAACAAGCGCAAGAGATATGGATCCAGAGATATTGAAGCGCGAATTTGGCAAGGATATAACTTTTTGGGGTGGTGGCTGTAATACCAGAAGTATTTTAAACAGATCGACACCAGATGAAGTATATAACTATACAAAAAAAATGATAGAAATATTTTTCAGAGATGGAGGCTTTGTCTTCAACCAGGAACATAATATCATGCCCGATGTCCCTGCGGAAAATATCTTAGCAATGTACAAAGCTGTGAATGAATACAAGTAAGAGGTTTGTACAATCATAAAAAGTGCAGCAGCCGATTCCGAGATCTGTAAAGATATCAGGGATCGGCTTTTTTATAGGACACTCATGGTTGAATTGAGAGCACATAGCTTTTTATTGGGGATGAATTATTTTCGCAGCTTTTTGATTCATGGAAGAAAGACGTACAACTGACAGCAGAGGAAGCAAAGAAATGGAAAGATATAAACGTGAGTATTTCCGACGAAGAGCGTTCCACAAGGAATTGGTGACATATGGAATGAAAAAATGAAAGACCAATTGCTCCAAGTGCCATTACCATAGCGAATTTGCTAATGGCAGCAAAGTTTGCGGCTGTGTCTGCTATGTTGGCGCTTGTCAGCCAGATTGAGACAGTTCCATGAGCTGATCCGACAGACGTTGTGGCAGCTATTCTCTCAGCTGCGAAATCAAGACCTGTCCTGATTGCTACCATACTGAGAAAAAACAAAATAAACCAGGGGGAATATTTTGCCGATTTTGACGTCGGCATTTTTATTATTGCTATCTTTTTCTCTGGATTTATACTTTGATACCCATGAGAAAATAATTACGATGAGGAGGCACTGGGAAAATATCTTGGTTGATCCGTATATAGACATTCTTAACCAAATCTGATGGGTTAGTACATAAGGAAGAACTTCGCTATAATTGATGTTATATCAGGCTTGCCTGTCAGCAGCCGGTATGTATTAGTTTACATATCGATATGAGGCATTTGTATGAATATACTTGAGAGAATGCGACTGGATGGTAAAAGCGTCTTTTACCACTGGTAGCGATTTCGTCATTGAAGGGATCTTCACCTGCATTTAAGTATAGGATTAAGTTGACACCACATTTAAAAATAGGATTTATTATGCCTGAAATTTGGCATAGGGTACTTTTGCCCGCATTTAAACATAGGAGGAAGAGAAATGAGTACTTTAACTAAACCGTTATTTTTGACAGTTTCTGCCGGCAAACGCCTGATCGGCAGGGCTATTGCGGAAATGAGCGAAGTCTATGAAGCTATAATGAATCGGACAATTGTGGTGATAGCCGGCACCACTAATAGTTATATAGCTGAGGAACTCCTCAGAAAAATCGGTCAGGAAGAGGGTTTCGAACGGGCTGCTTTCATGCGCGGGATCACGCTGCCACCGCTTTATCAGGTTGGCGAAAACGGACGCGTCTGCGGTAAAGCTTTCATGGGTGATGTGGTTATTCGCGAGGGCAAATGGCTGAAAGGCCTGACGATCATTGATGTCGTCGATGAACTCAAAAAAGGTGACATCATCATGAAAGGTGCAAACGCCGCGAATTTCGAGAAAAATCAGGCCGGTATCCTGATCGGCGATCAAAAGGGCGGAACCATTCTGGCCTCGATGCAGGCGGTAATCGGCCGCAGAGTTGAGCTGTACCTGCCGGTTGGTTTGGAAAAGCGGGTGCTCGATGATCTGCATGCGGTCGCAGGCATAGTCAATAATCCCGATGCCCTAGGGCATCGCCTCTACGTGACCTCCGGCCATATTATCAATGAGATCGAGGCTATAGCGGTTCTCACTGGCCTGCAAGCCACACTGATGGGCGCCGGCGGCGTCTGCGGTGCGGAAGGCGGAATCTGGCTGACGATATTTGGTGAGGAGGAGAAAGTGAAGGCCGCCGACGCTGTGCTCAGTGAGATTGTTAAGGAGCCGCCGTTTGAGCTGTAATTAATATGTAATTCGTAAAGAGTTGACTACAACAACTACCGTTTTCAACACAATTGTGCTATAATTGTGCCATAAAAGGAGTTGATTATTATGCCATTTATAATGCCAATAAAGAACCTTCGTAATACAAGTGAAATTTCAGAATTAGCCCACAAGGCGCAAGAACCGATTTTTATTACAAAAAACGGATATAGCGATCTTGTTGTAATGAGTGCGGAATTGTACGACAGGTTTGCAAAGTCCAATAGAATTGACCAAGCTATTTTCGAATCAGAGCAAGAAATCGCGAATGGCGCAGAAGCCGTAAATGCTGACATTGTATTTGCAGAATTGGAGAAAAAACATTTTGGATAAGTACAAAGTCAAAATTAATCCAAAAGCAATACGCGATTTAGACAACATCTATGAGTATATTGCTTTACAAAAACTTGCCCCTGAAACTGCAAAAAATCAACTTGATAGATTGAAAAAAACTATTTTAAGTTTAGCTGCTTTTCCAGAGTCGCACCAAATAAGAATAGAAGGAAGATATGCGGATAAAGGCTATCGACAGTTACTCGTTGATAACTATGTAGCTATTTTCAGGATAGATGAAAAGACTAACACGGTTTTTGTTATAACAGTTCAATATCAAGGTCGAAATTTATAGAAGGTAAATTTATTGGTTCTGATAGAAAGAGAACTTGCAATATCCTGACCGTTTGGTTTATATTTTGGACATTGATTATAGCCTATAGTAGGGGTATATTGGAATTATGAAGTTTAATAAACTCTACTTCTAATCTATTAACTTCACTGTCGATTGCATCGTCTGATTCCCATAAGATTTCTTTCCTGATTGTGAAATCCCGTTTTTCTTCATTAGAAAAGTCTCTTTCAATTAGTTTGCTGTTGGCACTACCAAAATAATTCAATGTGCCTGTTAAGTCTTTGCCTATATAGATTTTCCCGTTCGGCTATATGATTTACCACCATTTAATCCGTTTTTATCCTCATGAGGTTCATTTTCTGCTTTAACAAGTTTTGTCCTTTTATCAAACAAATAATGAAAGAGGAAGGCTTGAAATCAAGCCATTGCCGACATGGCAGCAAAGCCAGTTACAAGCAGTCGCTTAGCAAATTGTCCGGAAAAGTGTTGACGATCCAACCATGGATTACGCTTCAAAAGGGTTGTAATCAAGTATTACAAAATTGTTTGATAAATTGAGATGGTTCTGGAAACAAAAATTATTATACAATCCCGTTTTCGACAGTTTTAAAAAACGAAAGCCTGCAACGCGATGAAAGCAACTTTTTTTCAAAAATAAAACGAAAGAAGTGTGAAAGCGTAAGTGTCAATCTGTTTGTTGATAAATGTGTTTTTGTCTACATTAAATTGCCCAAAAAATCTATAAATATGTGCAATATAAATAAAAATAATATCAATAAATGTTCAAATGCACATTTATTGTGATAAAAACGAATATATTTCTTCTTTCTATTGAAAGATTAAAGACTTTCGTATAAAATTTCAAAGTATAAAAGAAATGTATAGCTGCAGCTTGAAAATATTAGCTAGTAGCTAAATACAATTTCTGAACTTTGGTCTTATGGTGAAATCGAAAGGAGAAAGAATGGTTATGATGATTAGGAGATTCTTGGCTTTGGCTCTTGCTATGCTATTGGTCATTGGAATGGCTGCGTGTGGAGGAAATGAAACGACAACTACAACAGATACAACAGAAGCTAATGTTGGTGAAACCGTAACAGAAGCGGCTGATGAAACAACCTCTGGAGGTTCTTTGGTTGGTGAAACTGTCAAGGTTGCATTTATCTGTGCAGATATGGGTAATCCTTCACAGTCATATTCGTCTAAACAGTTCGAACAGTATGGTGCAGATTATGGATTTGAAGTCACGGTTCTTGATGCCAAGGGCGATGTTCAGACAGAATCACAGCTCGTCACAAATGCCATTGCCCAGGGCATGAAGGCTATATTCCTCAATCCTAATGATATCAAGGCTATCGTTCCTAGCTTGATGCAGGCAAAAGAAGCAGGCGTTGTTGTTGGGATGTTTTCATCTGATCTTCCAGAAGAATCACAACAATATCGCGATTTCTTTACAGGTGTTAATGATACTATGGCTGGTGAAGCTGCTGCTCTTGCATTCTTTTATCAATTTCCAGATGGAGCAAAAATAGTCGAAGTTGGTGGGCAAGCAGGTCATGATGCTCAGATCAAGCGTCATGATGGATTTAACAAGGGGATTGAAGGCACAGGGATAGAGGTTCTTGATTATCAAACACCTCAACAGTGGGATACAGCTCAAGCAATGGCTATTATGGAAGATATGATCATCAAATATGGTGATGATATTGATGGAGTATTCTGTCATTGGGACAATGGTGTTACAGGTATAATCGAAGCTTTGAAAGCTGCTGGCAAGCTTGATGGCATGTTTATCGTCGGTGTTGACGGCAACGCTAATGGTTTTGCACAGGTTAGAGAAGGAACACAGAGTGTTTCTATTGCACAGAACTTCACAACTATGTCTAAGAAAGCTATGGAACTTGCCAGAAAAGTTATTGATGGTGAAGATGTTGAGAAAGTAAATTTCATTGAGTTAGATATAGTCAGTCTAGACAACATTGATACATTCCCAAACCCTGAGTGGTAATCACAGTATTTTGAGACTAAAGAGGCTCGTTCCAGTAAAACTGCCGGGACGAGCCTCATATCATGAGGCTATAGAAAAGGGGCTGAGGGTATATGTTAGCAACTAATAACTCTGAAATATTGTCTGTAAAAAATGTCAGCAAGTCTTTTCCAGGTGTAAAAGCTCTGGATAAGGTTTCCTTCATGATCAATAAAGGTACAGTCCATGGTCTAGTAGGAGAAAATGGTGCCGGCAAATCAACTCTGATGAAAATTCTGTCTGGAGTTTATTCAAAGGATGAAGGAACTGTAATTTTTGATGGTGAAGAAATTAAAAGTACAACTCCGATAAAATCCATGAATAGCGGATTGGCAATCATTTATCAGGAACTGAATCTAGTCAATACACTAAGTGTTGGTGAGAATATCTTCATAGGTCGTTTTACAAAAATGGGTGGTATGAGAGGTGTGCACAAGAAGTCAAGAGAGCTTTTAGACAGCATCTCCTGTAAAATAGATACTTATAAGCTGGTTGAAGACTTGAGTGTTTCTGAGAAGCAAATGGTGGAAATTGCTAAGGCTCTATCATTTGAATCAAAACTGATAATTATGGATGAGCCCAGTAGCAGTCTGACATGCGATGAGATGAAAGAACTTGTAGCAATAATTAGACAACTGAAGGAGAGAGGCATTTCTATTATTTATATCAGTCATAAGCTGGATGAGATTTTTGATTTTTGTGACATAGTCACTATTATGCGCGATGGCAGGGTTATCGATACAAAACCAGTGGAAAAATTGACCAGATCTGATATGATCGCGAAGATGGTTGGTCGGACAATTGAAAATGAATATCCGGCCAGAGCGAGCAAAGTTGGCAGAACACTTCTGGAAGTAAAAAATATCAATACATGCAAGTTGCATAATATATCTTTTGAGGTTAAAAGCGGCGAAATCCTTGGCCTTGTTGGATTAGTTGGTGCAGGCAGAAGCGAAATTATACGTGCGATTTACGGGGCAGATAAGGCTAAAGGTCATAAAGTACTGCTTGAGGGTAAGGAAGTCAAAATCAAGAAACCTGCTGATGCGATTAAGGCCGGAATCGGACTGATTCCAGAAGATCGTAAGCTTGAGGGACTCGTGCTTCCCTTTTCGGTTGAACAGAATATATCAATGGCTAGCTTTGGTAAAATCACGAAGCGTGGCATTATCAGAAAATCTCTCGAATGTGCCATCGCAGAAAAGCATGTTAAAACGCTTTCTATTAAGACTCCTTCTGTAAAAACCAAGGTGCTTAGTCTTTCTGGCGGAAATCAACAGAAGTGCATCATCGGACGTTGGCTCGAGATCAATCCTAAGGTTTTTATTATGGATGAACCTACAAGAGGTATAGATGTAGGAGCTAAGTATGAAATCTATTTGCTGATGCAGGCAATCGCTGACCAAGGTGGTGCCGTCATATTGATTTCTTCAGAGTTGCCGGAGGTTCTAAATATGAGCAATCGGGTTCTGACGATTTTTGAGGGCAGGATAACCGGAGAGTTTGATCCGGAAATAATAACTGCTGAGCAGGTTATGGAAGGAGCTCTTGGGATATGCGGAGGTGTTGGTGCGCTATGAACGGAAAAATTACTCTTAAGAAGCTATTTACAACATTCTTCAGTGATTATCTTGTTCTTTTTGCCATAATTATACTTGTGATGGTCACAGTAATCGTCGAACCAAAGTTTTTGTCTGCAGGCAATATGACAAACGTTATGCGTCAGTTCGGGCCACTTAGTCTGGTGGCTCTTGGTATGACTTTTGTCATCATTGGAGGTTTTATTGATCTCTCGATCGCCGGAACATTCTCACTGGTTGCTGTTGCGACCGTGTCTCTGATAGATCCGCTTGGGCAGGTCGGAGCTCTGATCGCAGGGATTATGATCGGAGCTCTCTGTGGTTTGGCTAATAGTGTGCTCCTGATTAGCTCCGGTGCTCTTACTCAGGCCGAGGCTCTGTTTATAACTTTCGGTATGAGTCAGATAACTGGAGCCATTGCACTCATGGTGACTGGCGGATCCGTCCTGAATATGAGAGACCTTACACGTGATTATTCATTATTTCAGGCGATTGGGCAAGGTAGCTTTGGCTTCCTGACAATCTCATTCATAATCTTCCTGGTTTCATTAGCTTTGTTGTATTTCTTCCAGTCTAAGACCGTGATTGGAAGGACGATCAATCTAACCGGTGGGAATAAAGTTGCTGCCCGACTGGCAGGGCGTCCGATAGGACTTAGTGTTGTTATGATATACACTCTCTCTGGTGTGATGACGGCGCTTGGCGCATTCAATCAGTTCGCTCGTACGACTACCGCCTCGCCTGTTATGGGCAAGGGCTTTGAAACAAACGCGATTTTGGCGGTTGTTGTCGGTGGCACAACGTTAAAAGGCGGTAAGGGTAGCGTCATGAGAACTGTTCTTGGTACGCTTCTGATTATCTTGATGTCAAACTGCCTCAACCTGCTTGGAGTCAGCCCTTATATGCAGAATGTTGTTAAGGGTATTATTCTGGTTGTTGCTATCTGGCTAGATAACAGGAAACCACTGTAGGAGGTTGATTGAAATGGATTTAAGGCAAATTAGAAAAACAGTGGGCAAGCTTGCTGGCAAGCAGAAGGCACTGATTGCTATTATATTTATAATGATTCTAATGTTATTTTTCCCGACTAATTTTTATACTCCATTTAACTTGATCGATATGGTCAACTCGTCAGCGATACTGATGATCCTTTCCTTTGGTGTTACTATGACAGTCATAGCCGGCGGCTGTGACCTTTCGATCGGCGGTGTCATGGTTACCTCAGGCATCATCGCGATCAAACTAATGGAAACCATGAATATGTGGCTCGCCATCATAATCGCTTTGATCTTCGGCATGGTTATCGGCTTCGTAAATGGATTTCTGGTCGTTCAGCAGAAAACGGAACCGTTCATTATTACGCTTGGAATGGGTATGGCTCTTACCGGTCTCGCTCAGCAATTAACAGATGCCAGACCTGTAACAGGCTCAGATCCCAGATTCATGATGATATCAAATGGCAAGATTATATTTGGTATTACTAACTTAGTTATAATCATGCTGATAATGCTGGTCATAACACATGTGATAATGAGATACACTCAGTTCGGCAGAAGCTGCTATGCTATCGGCGGTGACTATGATGTTGCAAGATACTCTGGCATAAATGTTCTGCTTGTAAAATGGCTGACATTCGTGATTTCTGGATTCACAGCCGCGCTTGCTGGTGTGCTGCTCTCGTCTAAACTGAACTCCGGTTCATCGATCTATGGTGAGACAACAGCTCTGATCGTAAACTGCGCGGTTGTTGTCGGTGGTGTATCTTTCGCTGGAGGTGTTGGATCCATCCCGCGTGCGGCACTTGGATTATTAGTATTCGGAATTCTTGAGAACTCAATGAATATGCTTGGTATACAGTCATATGTTCAGATACTTACTAAGGGCATAGTAATCGTAGCTATAATCTGGCTTGATTCTTATGCAAGAAAACGCAAAAGAGAGGCAGTATAATCCTCTCTTTTGCAACATAAATTATGTCAAGTTAATTGTGGTCTTACAGCCCAGATCACATGCTTGGGAAAGGCCGCCCCCTCGGGGGCGGCTTGACTTTTGAGTTATATTGATTTGTATTAACTACTTAAAAATAAGTTGATTGGCATAATGAATCGCTCCTATTGCCTGTGCAAATTGTGCGACTGTGTATTTGTCGCTGCAGCTTAGCTGCAGCATAAGCGGTGAAGCCGCCATGCTGTCGTCGGCAGCAAGCATCAGCTGTTCGGGAGCTATTTCTGATGCTCCTGTTTTCATAAGCTCGAAACATTTGTTGTTTTTAACAAGTCGGCCGAACAACCGCCTTGCTAATGTAAGGGGTTTAAGGATCTCCATTGTTTCATACCAGGTCACAGCCATGTACCTGCCTATCTCAATAAAAATATCCTTGTAATCATTGTCGTCTCCGTGGCTTGCTTGATCCATTAGATATTGTAAAAATGGTTTTCGCATATCAGTTGGATCGTTTTTGATTTTGATCGTGTCAGATTTATTATCTGTTTCAATAAAACCACGATCGATGAGTTCAGACAAAATTGCCGGCTTGCTCTTAGCGGCTTCTATTGCTAGTCGGAACGCACCGCTTTGGCTGGTGTACTTCTGTAATGTGCCGGAAATGCCCGTATTAAAGTTGTTGATGCTGCGTGGATCGTCCGCCTGATATTGTCTGGCAGGATAGCTGCCCAGATCGATGACGAAGTTATAGACCTCGAGCGGAATGTCTGGGATCTGTCCTTGTTCATTAACCCAGCCCGTTCCGAGCTCAGTTCCAAGCGTGTGTGCAAATATACCATCTGCGGCTAATGCAGTTTGACCATCACAGATAAGCTCGACCACTGCAGTATAGGCGGACATCGGGCCATCATTGGTGATGCCGACATTGCCATCTCGGCAGTAATTTGACAGTAAATCGTTCAGATCAGCCAGTTTATGCATTTCTGCTTCGTAGTTTATAGTGTTGTTTGCCCTGATGCCTCTGGTCTTGAAGGTTTCTCCGCCCACAATTTTATTATTGATAACAACATCGGGAAAGCAAATGCCAATCGCATCGAAGCAGATCAGTTCATCTGCCAGCTCCTGCTCGGCTGCTGTGACGATTTCGGCTATCTCTGAGATCGAAATATGCTGATCTATCGCATTCCCGATTTTTACTGTTAGTGTATTGCCTGTCATATTTGTATCTGCGTTTGTAATTAGATAATTGGAGGCGTATACACGCATCAGACGTGTCAGCAGTATGATGGGATCGATGATTTGCTGAGCCACTGAATACTCAGCGGGAAACCAGTCGAATTCCTTGCAGGCTTTTAAGTGGTTGCCGATACTGCAAGCGAGCTTAATGTCGCTACCGCCAACATCAATTCCCAAAATAACCTTGTGTGCTAATTCATTTGCAGCTGTAAGATAGAGTTTTTCTATCTTGTTGATATCTGATTGTTCGCTGCTTAATTTTTTCTCAGCGGCGAGAGATTCGCTTTTTTTGTCAGTTTTAATAAGTATGTGTTGAACAGGTTCTATTACAAAATGGAAGCCGCCGACTACGTCTGGATCATCAAGTTCCAAATGCTCAATCATACGATCAATTACATTTATACAGCGGCCGTAGCTTGTACGAATAGCCCGTTCTTTAGATACCTCGAATCTTTCAGTAACTTCGGTAAGCATTTTTCCGAGCCAATCGTAGTTGATATCGTATCTCAATGTCAGCTTAAATCCGCCTAGTGCAGAGAGAGCATTGTACATTATGGCAGCAAGATAGTCCTCAAGCATTGCTGCTTCCGCATCGGTTTCAGGTGCTTCTGCCGGCAACGCTAAATTTGTTGTTGAGTCATAACTGGCTGATAACGTATGTATGATTTGCAGGTATTGCTTCCGGCTTTGATTTTCCATACAGTTTCTGAATTCTGTAATAAATACCGGTTCATTGTTTTTAGCTCTTCTGACGAATTCCTTGATACACATAAAACTCTACCTCGTAATAGCTATTTGAAACGAAAAACTTTCTATTGAAAGTGTATCATATTTCGTATAAAATATAAATGTGTAAAAGTAGAATCAAATTTGAAATTCGGGCTGATATTCATGATTAGGAGAAAAAATACTTATGGCAAGAAGTCATCCTATCGTATGTTGTTCGATCGCAGGCTCGATCGGAGGTATGGGAGTAGCAATGCATAACGCGGCTTTTGAGCATCTGAAGCTTCCTTATGTATATGTTTCGTTTGAACCAGATGATCTTGAACACGCTGTTCAGTCAGTCCGTAATCTGGGGTATAGAGGTATGGGCGTTACGATGCCTTATAAGCTGGAGGTCATGAAGTATCTGGACGAGCTCGACTCGTCTGCTTCAGAAATTGGTGCGGTTAATACTATTGTTAATAATGATGGCTGCCTTAAAGGCTATAACACAGACTATCTCGGAGCGATTCTGGCTCTTGGGGAAATATCTGAGCTTAAGGACAAGAAAGTTGCTTTGCTTGGTGCAGGTGGTGCTGGCAAAGCGATTGCCTGGGGTCTTAAGAAATATACTAACAGAATCAGCATCTATAACATCTACGAAGACGAAGGCCGAGAAGCGGCTGAACGTTTCGGTGTTGAGTACGCAGGCAAACCTGATCTTCTCACTTCTAAAACAGAATACGATATTCTGATCAACGCTACGTCTGTTGGTTTTAAAAGTGAAGCTACAATTTTGACCAGAGATAAATTCCGTCCGGGGTCGATCGTTCTGGATGCTGTGTTTATTCCGATCGAAACAACTTTTGTAAAAGAAGCGCGGGCAGGCGACTGTCAGGCGATCGAGGGCTACAAAATGCTTATCTATCAGGCCTGTGGGCAATTTAAGCTCTATACCGGCGAGGAGGCTCCTTTTGAGATCATGAAAAACGCCATGATCAAATATATCGAGAGCAAATAAGTTGTTATCAAGCAGTTGAGTCTATGAGGTGCTGAAAATGAATAGCTATGATGAGATTTATGCACTGGAGTTGTCACCGAGAATTGAAACTCTTAAGAAGAAAATGCTCGATGAGCCGAGATTTGTCTCGATCGAGCAGGCTAGGATTGTTACCGAAGTATATAAAAAATCACCTGAAAAATCAGTTATCGAGCTTCGTGCGGCAGCGCTGCGTAGTGCTCTCGAAAATTTAGAGATTTCGATCGAGCCGGAAGAACTGATCATTGGTAATCGAACAAAAGGCGTGCGAGCTGGTGTTGTTTTCCCAGAATCAGGTGCCTCCTGGGTCGACAAAGAGTTCGATTCGCTCAGCACCAGACCTCAGGATAAATTTAATACCCGGCCTGAGGATATCGAGGAATTCAGAAAAGAAATTCTGCCTTTCTGGCAAGGGCGGTCGCTGGAAGACCGAATTTATTCTGCGGCCGGGCCAGAGCTTAGTCATATTGCCAAGGTCGTTAAGATCAATCAGAAAGATCATGCGCAGGGACATATATGCCCTGATAGTGAAGCCTGGCTGCATTATGGTTCCGCAGGACTACTAAAAAGAACAGAGGAATACTTATCTAAGTGTACAGACGGCAGACAAGACTTTTACCAGAGTGTTATTATGGTTCTTGAGGGTGTAAGTATATTCATAGGACGTTATGCCGCGTTGGCTGAACAGATGGCTGAACAGCCCGAGCATGCTGAGCATAAAACGAATCTGATGGAGACGGCTCGGATCTGCAGAAAGCTCGCGTTCGGTAAGCCGGAGACCTTTCATGAGGCAGTCCAGTCACTGTGGTTTTTATTTGTCGTGCTGCATATGGAGTCGAACGCGTCATCCTTCTCGCCTGGTAGAGCCGATCAGTATCTTTTGCCGTATTATGAGCAGGATATCAGAAGGGGACTTCTAGACGAAGCCCGGGCGCTGGAGTTGATAGAATGTTTCTGGCTTAAGTGCAATCAGATAGTTTATCTGCGTAATTCTCATAGTGCCAGGTATTTCGCGGGCTTCCCGATTGGTTTCAATATCGCAATTGGCGGGCAGCTGAAAGATGGCAGTGATGCTGTAAATGCTATATCCTATTTGATGCTGCAGGCACAATACAATATCGGTATGCCACAGCCGAATCTTTCTGTTAGATTGCATTCGGCAACGCCAACGGATTTTATCAGGCGTAGTGTACAGGTGGTCGCACGTGGTAGTGGCATGCCGCAGTTTTTTAATGACGAAGCTATAATCCCGGCGCTGGTTAACCAGGAGATCGATCTGGATGATGCTAAGGATTACGCGATCGTCGGCTGTGTTGAGCTGACGACTCAAGGCAATAATCTGGGCTGGAGCGACGCAGCCATGTTTAATATGGTTAAGGTTCTCGAGCTGACCTTGAATAATGGTCGATGTTTGCTGAATGGCGAACTTCTGGGGCTGGATACTGGCAATCTTATAGATTACAAAACCTATGAGGATATGGAGCTGGCTTTTTATGAGCAGATGAAGTATTTCATTGATAAAATGATTGAGAACTGCGAGGTGGTGGAGAGGATTCACCAGGAGACACTGCCGTCACCGTTTCTCTCTGCTGTAATTGATGACTGTCTTGAAAAGGGAATCGATGTTACTTCTGGCGGCGCACGCTACAATTTCTCGGGAGTTCAGATCATTCAAGGTGCTAATATCGCCGACAGTATGGCTGCGATCAAGGAGCTTGTTTTCCGCCAGAACCGCATCAGCCCAGAGAAACTGATGAAAGCTTTGCATGATAATTTCGAGCATGAGGAAGTTATTCGACAGACGCTGCTCAATCATGCGCCGAAATACGGAAATGATATTGATTGGGTTGATGAAATCGCTGCCAAATGGGTAAGTACCTTCAATCAATATCTAACACAATACAGTAATTACAGAGGAGGTAAATTCCATACAGGTCTGTATACAGTATCAGCTCATGTTCCTATGGGTCAGAATGTCGGTGCGACACCGGACGGACGTTTCTCGCGAGATCCTTTGGCAGATGGTGGTATGTCGCCGGTTTATGGACGGGATCGTAAGGGGCCGACAGCGGTTTTGAAGTCTGTATCAAAAATAAGTAGTTTGTATGGTAGCAATGGTACCTTGTTGAATATGAAATTTCTGCCAACTTTCTTTACTGATGTCGGTATTGAGAAATTCATTTTAATGCTGCGCACCTTTGTACAGCTTAAGATACCGCATATTCAATTTAATGTTCTGAGACAGGAAGATCTTTTGGCAGCGCAGGCAGATCCGGGTAAGTATCGAAGCCTGACAGTTAGGGTTGCTGGCTACACCGCTTATTTCACTGAGCTGGCCTCTGATCTTCAGGATGAGATCATAGCAAGAACTAATTACGGTGACATTTGATATTATTTAGAATAAACAAATTCAGGAAGGTAAGTAGAGAAGTGTCAGATATAAACTGGAGCCTGAAAGGGCTGGTATTCGACATAAGAAGATTTTCCATACATGATGGGCCAGGCATCAGAACCTCAGTTTTTACCAAAGGTTGCCCTTTAAGCTGCCTTTGGTGCCACAATCCGGAGGGCATAAACTTCAGGCAGGAATTACTCTATTTCTCTAACAAATGTATAGGCTGCGGCAGCTGTGTAACGGTCTGCGACAGGAAAAGGATAGTGCTTATTGAGCCGGATAAAAAGATCGAGATAGATCGTATTGCCTGTAATCTCTGCGGCAAATGTGTAGAGGTCTGCCCGACGGAGGCGCTGCATATGGATTCGCAGTGGAAGACTGTTCGGGAGGTATATGAACAGGTCGAGAAGGATCGCGATTTTTACATTGAGCAGGGTGGAGTGACAATATCAGGCGGTGATCCGACATATCAGCACAAATTCAATACTGAACTGCTACAAGCCTGTCGTGCTGCCGGTATACACACCGCCATGGAAACAAGTCTACACACCACTTGGAGTGTTCTGGAGAAAATGCTGCCGCATCTTGATTTGTTAATATTAGATTTCAAGGTTTACGATCCGATTAGACATCGCGCTTGGATAGGTGTGAAACAGGATCTGATTCTGGATAACCTGGATCGAGTTATTAGCGAGTGGTATGAGTCCGATAAAATAGATCTTTTGATTAGGATTCCTATGATTCCTGGCTTTACTGCGACTGTAGACAATGTTGCTAATATTGGCAAATATTGTGCCGAGAAATCAAACAAAATCAAAATAGAACTTTTGAACTTTAATTCTCTAGCCAGAAATAAATATGAGCGTATGTATAGAAATTATCCTTTTGCAGCTGATCAGTGTATGTTTACATCTGAGGAAATGGATTATTTCAGATCTGTATTGCATGAGCAAGGCATAAAAGTGATTAAATAATTCTTTCAACTATAAATGCTACTCAAAAAAAATCATAAACGCTATTTATAGGGAAGTCTCTTCAACAAAAAGTTTAAATTTGCTTGGGCTTTTAACTCTATCCTAATCACATTATCTCGGTATCCAGTCCATAAGAGAGGAAGGTCTTAAGATGATCGATCAGATCCTCCTCGTGAAGCGCCTTATGTTCACTAAACTTGTAATCAATACCAAGCATCTTATATTTATTTTCACCCATCTGATGGAAGGGAAGCAGATGTACTTTTTTTGCCCCTTGTTCAAACAGAAACTCAGCCATCTTAGCCATCTCATCCGGTGAATGATTGAAATCAGGAATGACTGGAATGCGAACGATCAGATCAGGTGCCTGCCGGCCAATAATTGCCTTCAAATTTCTGAGGATAAGCTTATTGGAAACGCCAGTATAATGCTTATGCTTGTCGTCATCCAGCTGCTTGAAATCAAACAGAATCAGATCGGCATGTTTCGTTACACGATCGAAAATTTCCGGCTGAGCATAGCCGGTCGTTTCGATTGCGGTATGAATGCCCTTCCTGCGCGCCTCATCAAGAAGAGTGATCGAGAACTCCGGTTGCATCAGTGCCTCGCCGCCAGACAATGTCAAACCGCCCCCAGACTTGTCGTAAAAAACCTTATCCAGCAGCACCTCTTCCATGACCTCTTCTACACTCATTCGTGAACCTGAAACACAAAGCGCTTTGGTCGGGCAGGTCTCGACACAGGACATACAGCTGATACACTTTTTCCTATCAATATTAGGGTAAAAGTAATTTTCGCCGAAGGTTATCGCACCCTCATCACATGGGTGCATGCATTCGCGGCAACCGATACAATCCTTCTCCTGGAACAGTATTTGAAAGGCCATCGGCTGTGATTCCGGATTAGAGCACCAGAGGCAGCGTAGAGGACAGCCCTTGCAGAAAACAATCGTCCGTATTCCAGGTCCGTCGTGAAGACTACAGCGCTGTATATTAAAAACATTACCTTTTGTGTTTAGCATATACACTCCAGATCTACCAGCAGCTGCTCTGCTCCTATGATGCCAAAATCATGTTCAAGCTCAGCGAATTTGAAATGAATAATATCATTGGGCTGAGTTACATTGAATTTTCTGAAATATGCAAAGACCTTGTCAAAAAGCAGTGGTCCCATCTTGACCAGTCCGCCGCCGAAAACATAACAGTTGATATTGTAGGTCTGATATGTGTTGAAGATCCACATGCCGAGATAATAGGCCATGGTATCAATTGCCTTAAGCGCCATTTCATCACCATCTTTGGCACATTTTTCTATGATGTAGCCATCAATACGCTTAGGATCGCCACCGGCCATATCGAACATTGAGGTTTGTCCTCCAGCTTCGATCCAATGCCTTATATGCTTAACGATATTGGAGCCGGACGCCCAGGACATGAAGCAGCCCTTATTACCACAGCCGCACTCTACACCCTCGTCAGGTGTGATTAGCATATGACCAGTCTCGCCAGCCGCACCGTAGCTTCCTCTGAACAACTCGTTATTGATAATGATTCCGTTTGATATTCCGGTACTTACAGCACAGTAGAGCATATGCTTATGACCTCTACCCGCTCCGAAGCGATGTTCGGCGAGCGCAGCAACATTGCAGTCGTTGTCGAGGACGACCCTTCTGCCAAGCTTGTTTTCAAAATACTGCTTGGCCTCAAAATCCTTTAGAGTACAGATGTTTGAAGTGCAGATTATCCTGCCTGTTTCAAAATTAATATACGATGGCATGGCAAGACCTATGCCGGAAACATTGCCAAGACTGATGCCAGCCACATCAATCAGGTCATATATGCCTTTCACAATGCGTTCGCAGATGTCCTCACAGGTGCCGCAGCTTTTTGTCGGATGCTGGTGTCTTGCCACTATTTTGTGGCTGCTGTCAAATAAGCCATAGGCTGATTTGGTGCCGCCAATATCTATTCCAATCGTGTATTCATTCATTTAATAGCCCCTCCCAGAGTCAAACTAATGGCAAGGCAGTACCATATCAGGACTGCCTTACCGGGTTAGCTAATTATATAAATCAAAGAGAATGTTCGGTTCTTGCGATAATGTCATTTTGAGTTTCTTGTGACAGTACATTGAAAAAAGCACTGTAGCCAGCTACTCTGACGATAAGATTACGGTACTTCTCAGGATTCTTCTGCGCTGCCAGCAGAGTATCTCTAGAGACGATATTGTACTGGACATGGAAACCGTGCAGATCGTCGAAGAACGTTCTGATCATATTCATCAGCAGCTCGACACCAGATTTCTTAGCCAGGCTGGTTGGGGAGATCTTCTGATTAAGCAGCACCCCTCCAGTGATTTTATTATTTGGTAGCTTGCCCATTGATTTGTAAACTGCGGTTGGGCCTTTGGCATCTGTGCCGTGAGATGGTGAACATCCCTCTGCCAGAGGGGTTATGGCTTTTCGACCATCAGGCATCGCACCAACTGTGCTGCCTTGTGGCACATTGGCGGAAATCGAAGAAGTGCCTGGGTAGTATTTGCCACCGATAGGACCTCTGCCATAACGAGTGTTCTTGTATTTGGATATCTCATCGATGAATTCATTATAAGCGTCCACTAAAAGTTGATCGACATAGTCATCATCGTTGCCAAACTTCGGTGCTCGATTGAGCAGAAGCTGTCTGATTTTTTCTCCCTCGATGCCTTCAAAATCATTTTCCAATGCCTGCCATAGCTCTTCGCGGTTGATAATTTTATCCTCATAAACCAGTTTTTTGATTGCCGCGAGTGAGTTGCCAAGGTTAGCGATACCTACCTGCAAACCACTGACAAAATCGTATATAGCGCCGCCTTCTTTGATAGTTTTGCCTCTGTCAATACAATTGTTAGTAAGTGCCGAGCAGAGAATATCTGGTGTCTCCATCTCCAGCGCGTAATCGGCTGTCGTATCCATGATAACTGTTTGTCTTGCGAAATAACGAACAGTTTTAGACCAGGCATCCATAACTTCATCGAAGCTCTCCATATCGAGAAAGTGCTTGCCCAGGCCAGGGTGGATCTGCTTTTTGCTAAGAGGCTCAACGCCATTGTTCAGAGATGACATAAGTACCTTACCGAAGTTGAGGAAGCTCATGCCGGTGGTTCTGTAGCCCCATTTACCTGGAACGGCAACCTCAACACAACCGATGGCACTGTAATCATAAGCGTCTTCCTTAGAAACACCAATCTCCATGAACGAGGGAATAATGACCTCGTCATTATTGTAGGCTGGCATGCCGAAACCGAGCTTAACGACCTCGATCGTCTGTGCAAGGAACTTCTTCTGTGTGCCGCTATGGTAGCGCACGGTAAGATTTGGCTGTGTGAAACGAATTCTGCCAACACTGCGCAGTATCAGTACACTCAGCTCATTTGAGGCATCCTTTCCATCACGAGTTTGTCCGCCTATTGTCACGTTCTGATAGAGAGGTCCGCCTGCGGAAAAACGTGTATGTGTATAACTACGAATTTTATTAATTGTGTAAGCTTTGATCCAGAGCAGCTCAAGCAATTCTGTTGCTTCCTCTTCTGAAATTGCTCCTGATTCAATGTCTTTCATGTAGTACGGATAAATATACTGATCTAAACGACCAAAGGAGGTTGAATGACCATTGGATTCTATTTGCAGAATTAACTGAATAAACCATGTGCTCTGAACTGCTTCATAGAAATTCTCAGCAGGATACTCAGGTACTCTTCTGCAAACCTGAGCGATCTTAAGCAACTCGGCAGATCGCTTGTCATCTTGCTCGTCTGTTGCCATTTTCTCAGCAAGATCAGCAAAACGATTGGCAAAAGCCGCGACCGCGTCGCAGACTATTATTACGGATTGCAGGAAATACTGCTTCTTATAATCTTCAAAATCAGAGATATCAAGGCTCTTAAGCTTGTTCGCAGCATGCTCTTTGACGCCCTTGATACCCTTGTTCAGAACTTCACTGAAGTCTGCCGCAACATGACCGTCGCCAGAAGTAATATTACCTTCTGCCTTGATCATGCCGACATCGTATAGGAAACGACTCTCTTCAGGCATTATAGCCAGAGCCTTATCCTTCAGTGTTTTACCTCGCCAGAATTTACAGATCTCAAGCAGCTCTGTCTTCTGATCAGCCTCTATATAGAAGCGATCACCTGGTCTCTTGTCGAACTCATCAATTTCATTCTCGATCCAGTCGACTGCGTATTCAGGGAAAATAGGAGCTGCACGATGCCTGCTCGCTTGATTTCCTACTATAAGCTCGCCATCATCGATGAAAATCGGCATATCCCTGAGAATAGCCTCGAGGGATAACGCTCGTTTAATAACTACAAGCTTATCTTCGTTGTTTTTGTAAACATCAGTTATTATTTTTGCTCTGTCGATACAAATAGTTGACTTGGCATCAAGTATCTTCTCTCTTAATCCTTTTACTCTTTTGCTTGATTCACCAAAAAAACTGGACATTTCTTCACCTCAATAATAAATTCTCAGCCCGAAAATTGTCTTATCTATTGAAACTGCCTCGATCGGCAGGTGTTGACATTATTTGCTCAGTCTATGACTGTTTTTACCTCTATCTTATTAGCCTTGAGATCCTCTATTATCTCGTCGGTCAGGTTACTATCGGTTATAACCATGCTGGTTTCTTGTAGAGAAATTTGCGTAGCGACTCCTCGTTGATAAAATTTGCTGGAATCTGTAAGAACGATCAACTTCTCGGCTCTCTTTGACATAGCCGCAACAACATCTGCTCTATCAAGATCCATGCAAGTGAAACCTTCATTAGTGGAATAACCGTCTGTGCCTATGAACATCTTGTCCACATGGAAGCTGCTTAATGCCTGCCTAGTAAGAGGACCGGTACAGACCTCAGATTCTGTTTGGAAGTTTCCTCCTAAGAGAATAATATTTGCATTTGGTATATCCTTAACAAAACTGGCAATAAAATATGAGTTGGTGACGATGGTTACTTCCTTTGTTTCACAGAGTTTTTTAGCCAGAATAGCATTCGTAGAGCCAGACTCTATCAAAATTGTTTCTCCGTTTTTGACCAATTCAGCAGCCTTATCCGCAATTTTGAGCTTGAGGCTATAATTGATGTTGAGTCTGTTTGCAATTGATTCGTCTGACATTGGTATAGCACCGCCGTGTCTACGTCTGATAAGACCATCATTTTGTAGTATTTTTAAATCATTTCTGATTGTAACCTGAGAAACTTTGAACATTTTGGCCATATCGGCAACGCTCAATTCATCATTATCTGTTAAGGCCTTAACGATTTGTACTCTGCGATCCAGCATACATACCTCCTAAAAAATGCATTTTGTGGTTGCTTTTATGATAGCAAATGAAACCATGATAGTCAATAAACAACTTACGAATGATAGTTTATTAAATTCCGAATGAAAATAAAATAACGCGAATACGACAAGGGTTATGCGAATAAATATCTGTTATGTATCTGAAAAGTATTTTAAACTTAAGCAGCCTAATTATATTTGTCAAGCGAAATTAAGTGACCAGATTTCGGATGAAAATACAAGTGTTATTCTTTTTCTTCGGTGCTTTTGTCGATCCTCTAATTGTAGACAACTGGCGAAGTCATCAAGCACACTTAGTATATAATTTTGATTGGCAAGCTATAAAAGCACCAGGTGTAAATACACCAGAAAAATTTTGAATAGCGAACTTCAATTTTAAACCTTTGAAAAAGTGCCTAAGCGTAGTTACTGAAAACGGGACTATTTTAGAATTTCGGACAGATTGGTAAGATAGAAACAAGATCAGGAGGATTCGAAAATGCCCATCCAACAGAAGAATTCAAGAAACAAATAGTGGCACTAAAACAAAATGGAAAATCGACAACAGATATAGAAAAAGAATATCAAATAGCAAAATCGACAATCATAAAATGGACAAATGATATTTTAAAGCAAGCAGCGCTGATAATGGGACGAAAATAGATATTATTTTAGCTAATAAGAATAAGTACAGTGTAAGCGCAATGGCCAGAGTATTAAATATACCAAGAAGTCTGATGAATTATAAAAAAAGATAAAAGTATGCAATACCAAGCTGGAAAATGAAATAATAGCCATATTTAGGGCAAGTAAAAATAATTATGGAACAAGAAAAATCAACCAGATAATGAATAAATATCGACTGATTTCAAATTATACGATAAAACTGTATATGGCAGAATAGAAATACCCCAAAACGGAAGCTAAGAATTCCCCCAGGTGGCATAAAATAAACTCCACCGCCACGCCCCCGAATCGTATATCCTTTTGGTTAGGACTAATAACTGAAAGGAAGATCGGAGATGATGACAATGGAGCATATCTATCATATCAGGTATGAATACTTTGAAAAAGGTAAAAGTATTCATCAAGTAGCAAGAGAAACAGGACACGATCGTAAAACAATCAAGAAATATCTGAATCAGGAGGATTTCAACTTGCCGAAACCGGTACGAAGAACAAGGACGAGTAAAACAGATCCGTACCGTGATCAGATAAGATTATGGCTTGTGTCAGATCAGAAGGCACCACGCAAGCAGAAGCACACGGCTAAACGAGTGTATGACAGATTGGTGGCACAAGAAGATGCTGCTGGCCGGATATTTGATGTTTCAGAAAGATCTATACGCTCAATTGTTTCGGAGTTGAAAAAAGAACTAGGCCAACAAAAGATAGCATCTCTACCACTACTGCATCCTGCAGGAGAAGCACAGGTGGATTTTGGTGAAACACAGTTTTATGAGCAGGGCACATTGTACGATGGATATCACTTGGCAATGACAATTCCTCATTCTGACGCTAAGTTTGTTCAGTTGTTCAAAGGTCAGAATTTGGAGTGTCTATCGCAAGGGTTAAGTGATATTTTTAAACATATTGGCTTTGTCCCGCGCGTTATTAGATTCGATAATATGTCTACTGCGGTCAAGGAGATAAAAGCACAGGGTGAACGTGAAATAACAGATGGCTTCAGGCGTCTGCAGTGTCATTTGGGTTTTGAAAGCAACTTCTGTAATCCTGCGTCCGGACATGAGAAAGGCTCAGTAGAAAACTATGTAGGATACAGCAGGCGCAACTATTTTGTTCCTGTACCTGAAATATCTGATCTTATTGAATACAATCGCAGTTTGCTTGAGAAGTGTGACAAAGACCTAACCCGTGAGCATTACAAACTAGAAACAACTGTTTTGAAGTTGTTTGAGGAAGACAAGACGTGCATGCTTTCGCTGCCAGAATATGAATTTGATGCCTGTCGCTATGTGCATGCCCGAACAAATCAGTATGGTATGGCCAGGTTTCAGAACAACAGCTATTCAACAGCTGGTAATTTGGCTAAGACAGAGATCACACTAAAGGTAAGCGCTCACCATGTGACAGTCTTGGATGACAAAATGAAGATAGTTGTCACACATAAACGGCTGTATGGCAAAAACAAAGAATCTATGGTTTGGGGGCCATACCTTAATGTGTTAGCGCAGAGACCAACAGCACTAAGATACAGCGGCTTTTTTAGAGGCTTACCAGAACCGGTGCGCAAATTCTTGGACAACTGTGATCACGACGGTAAAAAACAGGTGCTGAAATTCATTTCGCAAACAAGTAAAGATTGGTGTTAGTATATAAGTATGGACAGGTAAAGTCGAACAAGTTATATTAACAAAAAAGCAAGAAGGAGAAAGTTCGACATGGCCAAATCCCAGAAGAAATACCCCGCTGATTTCAAGCAGCAGCTGGTTGATTTGTACACCAGTGGT
>NZ_CDHP01000025.1:0-11878 GCF_900002895.1 Ercella succinigenes
ATTTAGGCACGTGAAGAATCAGCGTTCCTACTCTAGTTGTCAGGGTACGCTCGCGATAGCCATTCCGATAGCTGACACGTCCATCACTTCGCTCATACGGCTCGGCATTCAATTGTTCGCTGGCCTGTCCTCGCAGCACCGCATCAAATACTTTTTCCAGTAATTTCGCCACCCCGTTCTCCCGATTTCCAAGCATAAGGTCTTTAAGAATTTCGTCTTCCAGTGTAAGATGTACTTGAGCCATGATCTCATTCCTTTCAGTTGTTAGTTTCGCAAAACCTATTATACCGAAAGCGAGCTCGTGGCTCTTTTTTATTTCTCAATTTACACCAAGTATACGGACTTTATCCAGAAAAATTTAAATTGGTATATTTTATTTTGAATAGACATAATTTAACTTCTGTAAAAAGATAGATTCAAAATATAAAAGGAAGTGTTTTGTATGTTAAAAAAATTAGGGATTAGACAAAAGATTCTCTTTCTGATTGCGATACCAATGGTAGTTATCATTGGTGTTACATCTCTGGCTGTTTTTCAGCTTAATTATGTTACCGTAGAAATGAAAGATGTGCTTTATGAGCAAGGACTATCGTCCATCAGTTATCTGCTAAATGCAGAACGCGATATGTATCAGGCATTAACTGCGATACAGGAAATGACATCCGATGATTCAAATACCAGTTTTTCAGAACTAGAAGCAGATATGCTGGAGAATTTTGAGCAGACTTTTGAGCGCATAGACCTGGCAGAAGAAGCTCTGAATAATAATAGGGATGTTTGGGCCGACTATACAGGTGAAGAGAGTGGACTTACTGTATTTGAGGATTTTGATGTTGCGAGAAATGCGTTTGACGATTGGACCAAGCAGGCATTAATTATAGTAGCTAATGAAGATTGGGCTGCAGTTTATTCGGAAACTTTTCTAGGAACTTTTAGAGCTGCGCGTGATGGTTTGGATGAAATAGATGAAATACTGGAAGTCGCTATGTTAAACGAAGTTCAAAACGTAACAGCGATGGTAAGAGCATCAGCTAAATCTATTATAGCGGTAGTAGCAGTAAGCTTTGTTTTGGTAGTATTGTTAAGTCTTGTAGTAACAAGCGGAATAATAAAAGTAATGCGCCAGGCAGGAGATATGCTAGACGCGCTTAGCCTGGGACATCTAAGCAACAGAGTAGAGGTAGATCCGAAGTCCAGAGATGAAATAAGCAGTATGATGCGCAAGATGAATCAGTTTGCAGATCATTTGCAGCAGGTGTTTGTAGCCAATCTACAGAAAATATCAAAGGGAGATCTAAAATTCAAGGTTAATATAGCAGATGAATCAGATGAGATCAGCCCTGCTCTAGAACAGACAGCGGCATCCCTTAATCTTCTGATATCGGAAACAAACAGACTGACCGAAGCGGCAACAGCGGGCGAACTGAAAACCAGAGGAGATACATCAAAACTGGAAGGTGCCTATGCACAAATAGTAGAAGGTTTTAATGCAACTCTTGACGGAGTGGTAGAACCTGTAGAAGAAGCTAAAACAGTTCTGGGCAAACTAGCAGTGAATGACCTCACCGTGCCGATGTCGGATAATTATTCCGGCATGATGCAGGAACTGGCAAATGATACCAATCAGGTAAGAGATAACCTGATAGATCTGCAGGATGCCATAGTAAAAGCATCACAGGGAGATATCAGAAGGTTAGAAGAGTTCCGTAAACGAGGACAATTATCACAAGAGGATCAGCTGACGCCATCTGTGTTGGCAGTATATCGTTCTATACAAGATATAATCCGTGCGGTATATGAGCTGACAAAAGCGGCAACCGGCGGAGATTTAAGCAAACGTGCAGAAGCAGAAAAGTTTGAAGGTGGTTATAGAAGAATAGTAATAGGTTTTAACCAGACAATAGATGCACTTGTGCGGCCAATACAAGATGCAGCACTTGTTATACAGGCACTTTCCAGTGGCGACTTAAGTGTCGGTATGGAAGGTGAGTATGAAGGTGATCATGCAGTTCTCAAAAATTCACTAAATGGAGCCATAGATTCATTTAACAGATTACTGGGAGATATAAAACAGGCATCAGATGAAGTAGCTACAGGTTCAAAAGAATTATCCAGCTCAAGCCAGACTTTATCACAGGGTGCAACCGAACAGGCAAGTTCGATAGAGGAAGTGACAGCATCAGTAGAACAACTTTCTAATCAGACAAAGACAAATGCCAGCAGTGCGGTAAAAGCAAGTGATCTGAGTGAACAGGCCAGAAACAGTGCGGTAAGCGGAAATGACCGTATGAATAAAATGCTGAATGCAATGAATGAGATAAATGAATCATCAAGCAATATCTCAAAGATCATCAAGGTCATAGATGATATAGCATTCCAGACCAATATACTGGCACTAAATGCAGCAGTAGAAGCAGCCAGAGCAGGCCAGCAGGGAAAAGGTTTTGCCGTAGTAGCAGAAGAAGTACGTAATCTGGCGGCAAGAAGTGCGGAAGCAGCAAAAGAAACAACCTTGATGATAGAAAAATCGATAGAGCATGTGAATGACGGAACAGAGATAGCCCAACAGACGGCAGATGCCTTGAAAGATATCATGGATAAAGTCAGCAAAACAAATGAGCTTATTTTGCAGATATCCACAGCGTCAAATGAGCAGGCAAGCGGTATAGCAGAGATAAATACAGGTCTTGTACAAGTATCAAGAGTAGTACAGACGAACTCTGCAACTTCGGAAGAAAGTGCTGCCGCCAGTGAACAGTTGTCAGGGCAGGCTGATATGCTTAAAAATTCTGTATCTCAGTTCACACTAAAAGATGATTCTTCTAAAAATCAAAGTCAATTTGATAACGCATTTGGTGATTTTTGATTTACAAATTAGTTTTTTGATTTGATAAAGCGATTGCAAGCATGATTCCAATCTGCCTTAAAAACAATAGTTGACAAAACGCCCTCGACTGTAATAAAATAAGCCAGGTCACGGGGGTGTAGCTCACCTGGGAGAGCGCTTGAATGGCATTCAAGAGGTAAGGGGTTCGATCCCCCTCATCTCCACCACAAAATATCGCTGGAACTAAAGGGTTTCGGCGATATTTTTGTTTTTTGAAAAAGCGTGAATTTGAGTGGAATGTATAATCTGTGAATAATGGGAGAGAATCAAGAATTATTAGTGCTATGTGAATGTAATGATATTAATACAAGATAGAGCTAAATGAAGTTCATAATATTAGGCACAGTAATGTCTTTCGAGAAGCTTGACGTAATCCGTAATGATGCTTCTATTCTCCATTAATTCAAACAAAATAGCCATAGCCTTAGCTTATATCAGCTTTTATTAAGAACTCTGTTAATTGCCGATTAAGGCCATCCATTTCATCTAAGCCTTGTTCTTTAACATAAACCATATTAGGAATAACAGTTGTTCCAGAAAAGCCGTTTAGCAACAGTTGATCGTTGATTTTATTATTATTCCCGTATTTTTTACATTGAAATCTTGATATACTGTCCTACACGGCATAAATCCCAATGAATGGATAATTGCATTTCGAATCGTCTTAATAACTTCAAGTCGTGCTTGAAGTTTCTCCCATTCTTGTACAAGCTGACTATCTTCTCTATATCTAAAATGTGTATCTGCTTTCTTATTAGGAACGAAGCTATTAGAAGAAGTTTTTTCATATGTTCTGCCCAAGTACAGCTTGCCTGGACGAAAAATAAGTCCGTCTTCCGGAATAGTAATTTTCTCGGTATTGAGCGGCTTCTTCATGTCCAGAATTTCGTCGGTATATGTAAGAAGATCGTTATGAAGCCGAAGAGTATAGCTGTTTGGATTGATAAGCTTCTCATCATAGGGGTCAATCACTATATTACCAGCCGCAATTTGTTTTTTTATTTCTTATCCTGATAATATCATATATTTTTCGTTGCCTCCTGCTCAGAAAAATTTATATCATACCTCGTTCCATGGCTCATCAGTATCCCGTCCGTCAGACGAATGCGAAGGATACAAGTATACGGGTCTTCTTCGTTGGTATGACCGTTGTAATACCACTTCTTAAAGACCTCTCGTAACTTCGCCATCAATTCTATGTTTTCTTCATCTCTCGGATGACCAATGTTTTCACCGATACCGTGAGCCGTGAACCACTCTCCGCAGACGGCAACTGCCGAGTTTCTCTTGATTTGCTCCATCTTATTCGAAAGCGCATATGTGACGGTATAAAAAGAGCCATCCTCATAATAACTGTTCACAATGCGAACGGCAGGTCGCTTACCATCCAATGTAGCAACTGAAATCAGCGCGTCATGTCCAAAACGCTCGACCATAAGAGATAATGTCTTTGTGTTTTTCTTATTCATATTTCCTCAATCCTTTCGCTGTAGACCATAGTCACAACATCACGACGTATCAGACCATCTACATTTTCGCGGTCAAATGTCGCGTTCACCTCTGCAATATGAGCGGCATATCCGGGGTCGGATGGCAAAGGGTCATGCGAATGTGACGTCATGTATGCAAGCCAGTTTTCCCTCGTATAAAACATAGGGTTGGGGAACTCTCGAATAGTTGGATTTGTGTAAAATACATCAGTTGCTTGCTTGCTGTGCTTGATACTACTGCCGCCAGGAGTATTGTTATATATCGCAATAACAAGACATCCGGGTTTCCCGATACGGCGACACTCTGTTCTGAATACGTCAGGGTCAAACCAATGCAACGCCTGCGCACAGGTTATAACATCAACGCTTTGGTCGGTAAGCGTCGTGGCTTCGGCCGAGCCATCGACAATCTTTGCGTTCGGGTACGGTGCAAGCGTAACGGCAAGCTGTTCGCGCATATCGGCGTTTGGCTCAACCGCAAAAACTGTGTATCCGTGCGCTGCAAGCAACTGCGTGAATTTACCTGTTCCCGCGCCGATGTCGACAAATATCGCACCGGATGGCACTAACGAACATACATAGTCAATCGCCGCGCCAGGGTATCCCGGACGGGCTTTGGCGTATACCTCCGCCTTACCGGTAAATTTTTCTGTGTTCATTATAACTTTTTTCTCCATATACGCCAGAGTAATCGCACCACCGCTCTGTTCCTGCGTTTCGCCCGTGTCCGTATAACCAGCTTTCTCGTAACAGCGGCGGTTGGCGGCCTCGGCAATGGGAAAATCCAGCGTCCAGCGGGATACGTTTGGAAACTCTGCCTCGCAGAGCAGAATGGCGCGGCTGGCTATACTCTTAGATTGCATCTCCGGCAATATATACACCCGCGCAAGATAGCATTCGCCAGGTAGACCATTCCGCTCCCAAGCGGCAATACCACCGACCAAGATGCCATCCGCAAATATCTTAAATACTTTGGCGTTCGGGCGGCCAATCCAACGCAGAATTTCATCCGCGCCGCGCAGATAGGGACTGCCCTCGTCGTGGTAGATGTCATACAGCCGCTTGAAGGCTTTTTGCTGTATGGCGACCAGAGTCTCGGCATCGAAGGGGGTAGCGGGCATCAATTCTATGTTCATTACATCGCTCCTCGTATAATTCTTATAGCCCAGTCATAACTGTCTTAGCTGGGCTGGTTGAAACTGTAGACGCCCTGATTCATAATGGTCTTGTAAGGCCGATTGAGGACTAGTTCTATCGCTCCTTGTAGGATCAAGTTTGATCACTACTAAAAAAGTCCGTTCCCCTGGCCTTGTGTTTAGCTTCGAACCGCTGGTTGTTTGTCAGTAGCCGGTGCTTCCTTTGGCAGGAGGATATCGTGCAGCAGGCAGCTGACTGGATTCGCATGGCGAGGGTGTCGATGCGCATGTGCCCAGGGCGTTTGCTTTCAACCGACCTTCAGTCTTTTTGAAGGGAGGTGAAACATATGGAAGGCACAATTTTCATCGGCATTGATGTCAGTCAGCAAAGCAATTCGGTTCACGTTATGGACCAATCTGGCAACAAGCTGTGGCAACGTTCGTTTGAGAATTCTCTTACCGGCAGCCACGAGCTTGTGCAACAACTGTTGGAAACAAGACGTACCCGATCTGTCAGCTTTTTCAACTTTGGACTTGAAGCAACTGGCTGTTACGGTAATCAAATTGCCATGTTCCTTCGCGAAACAGATCAGATTCCTCGTTCCGAGAAGGTTGTGAGGCTTTTAAATCCCAAGCAAGTCAGCCGTTTCAAGAAATCTTACTCAGAGCTTCCCAAGACCGACAGCATTGACGCTGTTGTTATAGCCGACAGTTTGAGATTTGGGCGTATAGGCCTGAAAGGCACTGTCGTGGATGAAAAATATCTGGCTTTGCAAAACTTACCCGCTCAAGATTCCAAGTAGCCAAAGACCTCACTCGAGAGAAAAATCGCTACCTGCAGACTTTGTTTCTCAAATTCTCCACCATGGCTCAGGATTCACCATTGTCAAACAACTTTGGCACAACCGCCATCGAGCTGGTAAATGAATTTGAGAGTGTTGACGAAATAGCCTATACCCCTCTCGAAGAGCTTGCTGCGTTTCTTAACCAAAAAGGCAAAGGTCATTTTGTTGATCCACAAGCCTTGGCCAGAGAAATCCAAAAAGCAGCGCGCTCGTCTTATCGCTTGCCTAAGGCCATTCAGGACTCGGTCAACCAGGTTCTTGCCATGCAGGCTCAAACGATTCGGTTCTACTCACAACAACTCAAGGACTATGACAAACTCATCGAAGCTCAAATGACAGGTATACCCAACACGCTGACATCGATAAAAGGCATTGGTCCGGTCTATGCGGCAGGTATTCTTGCCGAAATAGGAGATGTCACTCGGTTCAAGGATTAGGCTGCTCTTGCCAACTATGCCGGTCTTTCCTGGTCAAGACACCAATCTGGCAAGTTTGAAGCAGAGCAGACTCACCTCGTTCACAGTGGTAACCATTATCTGCGCTATTACCTCATTGAAGCGACTAACCATGTTCGGAAGCACGATCCCGAACTTAAGGCTTATTATGAGCGCAAATTCAATGAGACGCCCAGATCCAAAGGCAAACGAGCACTCGTCCTAACTGCCAGAAAATTTGTCCGCGTTGTCTACGCTCTGCTGCGTGACAACCGCATCCATATTCCGAGGCAGGATTAGATAGTTCTGCTATTCGGCTTTTCAATTACCTGCTCTAGAGCAGGTTTGTTTGCTTCAATCTTTTTTCTCGCCTTTGATTCGAAACTATTCACTTTTCAATGTTCATATATGTAAAAAGTCTATTGACTATTTACCGCTGGACTTTGTAATACTGCTGGCAGTTCTCCGAGCGAGCCTATGGTTATGTCTGCTTCATATTCCTCAGAGCGAGGCTCTTGGCAAGCGGCATAACCTTGCTTTATCCGAATGGTTTTCATACCGATGCGCTTCGCAGGGTAGATGTCATTATCAGGACGGTCACCTATCATAACCGCTTCGTCTGGCTTACATTCTGCCTGTTGAAAAGCAAGTTCGAAAATTCGCGGGTCAGGCTTCACAAATCCCGTCTCAGCCGATGAAATAATGACATCGAAAAACTGGCGTATCCCATAGCCCTCTAACCGTTGCTCCGCTCCGTGTTTCTGATTTGCAATAATGCCGAGGTGGTATGATTTCGATAAACGTTCCAACACGGCTTTAGCTTCTGGGTATGGTTTGTCCAATTCGGACGGATAGAGATGGTTCGTGCTGTTGCCTGTGAATCCGAATTGTTTTAACTGACCGACAACAGTCGCTTCGTACCGTGCCATACCCGCGCAGTATTCCTTTTCTATATCTTCAGCGGAGATCGCTCCGTTTACCAAGTTGGCTGCGTTTGCAAACCAACTTTTATAAGAGTCAGTTTCATCAAGCAAAGTGCTACCCACATCAAAGAACAACCATTTAACGCTCTCTAACATTTCTCTTCACCTCTTCCTACCCGAATACCTCGCAAGCGGCAATTAGCCGTAGTTTATCCTCATCAACCTTGTCGCGCCCATAAGCATCGAAAAATCTCTGGCGATACTTGTCCGTTTTGAGGTTAAAAAACAGCGTCCACGCACCCCAAAACAAATCAACGTGGCGGTCACCGACACCGCCGCTGCCGAGGTCAATGAATCCGCTGAACCGCCAATCGTCAAGAATGACGTTTGGCAAACAGTAATCACCGTGCAGAAGGGTATCGGTCTGCAACAAATGACCTTTTGACTTTACTATCTCGTAGGCTTCTTCAGGCGTAGCATAACCCCAGTTGTCCGGAAATAAGGAAACATCATATTGCTGGTTTATGTAGTTTTGCTCCGCCCTGAACAAGTATCGCTCTGTATGGTTAGGTACAGGGCAACCCGTGAAGTCGAACGAATGGAGCATGGCGAGCTGCTCCGCAAGCGTGTCACACAACCGCTCAGGCTGTTCGACATATTTCGCCGACGTACAGTTGTCGCCGTGTATCTTTTCGGTCAGGAGATAATCGTGACCAATGTTGAAAAGATACTCCGCGATATTTGCCGCCAGCCCTTTGCTGTGAAAATAGCGGGTCATCTCGTACTCACGGTCTAAGTCGGCAACGGTAGCGACTTTTAAGAAATAACCGCTGTCCTTGTCAATGAAAATAACCTTTGCATTCGGAGAGCAACTGCTGTCATATAGCTTCGCTCCGCCCAGGTATGGATGTAATTCTTCAGGGTAATCATGAAGGTTCACGGTTATCGGTTTCAAGGTCATAGAGCGACTTCCTTCGTCAAGTGTCAATTCGCACCAAATCTACAAGCGCCTTATTACGATAATTCAGGTCGGAACGGGTGGTAAACCCTATGTGTTCCCAGAACGCATTTCCATCCTCATTACGGCCGAAAACAACAAGTGCAACCTTATTAATGCCTTCGTTTTTCAGAGCCACTAATGCTGTTTCGACAAGTCGCGTGCCGATGCCTTTATAACGCTTTTCGCTCGCTACGCAGGTGTGATGGATAAACCCACGGCGCCCGTCGTGACCAGCAAGGATTACCCCAATAACCTCGCCGTCAGTCTCTGCAACAAATGATGTCCCCGGATTGCGCCGCAGATATTTTTCGATACCATCACGGCTATCGTCAATATCGTTAAGCCCCATGCCTGGTGTTCGCAACCACAGCACATATACCGCATCATAATCGTTTATTGTCATGTTCCGAATATTCATTTTTTATACCCACAACCACCCTACTTGCAATGATATTACCTGCAACAGACTCAATGTCTCCAATGACAGATATGCCTAATTATGGTGTGCCATATTTCGGTCTATATAGGCATTACCATCTTGCACCACATGACTGGCAACACGTCTCAATTCGTGATTTTGATTTCACTTTTGTGTTTGTAATTAAAGGGATTATTAGTATAAGTCCAAACGTAATAATGGCCAAGAAAATCCAAAGGAGCCAGCCGAAGCAGCCTCTATTTTTAACTTCTATGTCTTGAATCGGATAGCTAACAACATAAGGACTACCACAATAACGACATCGCGGCCCCTTCTGCGCAGAAGGCTGTATGTATTGAGGAATTGTCACTGAATAAGTTTCCGGCGAATGTTGATCTTGGATAGATAATCCACAGTTCTCACAGAATATGGTATTGGAATTGATAGAAGCACCGCAATTTCTACAAAACACTAGACAAATCCTCCAAACATTACCTTGCTGTGAATAGTATATTTATGACGGTATGATTCAGAAAATATTGAAATTACAGCTTTCTGAAGAATCATGATTTCACACCGTATTCTTGACTAATTTCATTTCAATTACCTATAAAACAGAATTACACCAAGTGGGACCAATGACTATATTCGAATGGATATGACTTAGTGATGGCGAGACTGATCAGGCATACAATGATAGATTACATTATCTTCTGTTGTTTGCCTGATTAATCTCTTTTGCTTCTTTTAAATCTATTTTCGCCTGGTGACCATGTTTTTCAAGTAAGTATAACAGTTCACTCCCGCTAAGTAGAGTTAGAGGTTTGTTTTTTACAAACTCATACGCATCTGGTCCATAGGTCGCAGTAGTGACTAAAATACCTTTTGTTGCACCCTCATTCATTACAGTTCCATATAAATCTCTAACTGCAGATACTCCTACGACATTAGTATACCGTTTGGCTTGAATAACAATTTTGCCTCCACGAATCGGATCGGGATCAAATGCTATTGCGTCAACACCTCCATCTCGACTTGCTTGAGTTACTTTAACTTCTCCCCCGTTAACTGAGAACTCCTTCTCGAATATTTCCCGTATCAAGTGCTCAAATTCATCCCATGGTATGGCTGCAATATTGGTAGAACTATCGAAACTATCAGCTACATTGTGAGAATCTACAAAGCGTTTGTCCTCTCGACTAATTGTCAGAATTGGTTTTATAGGGGTCAATCCTGAAAGCTTTGAGCTCCCAACTCCCTTTAAGCCTCTAAAACACAACTTAGCGTCAACATTAAATAAATTAATCTCACTAAATTTCTCTTTTTCAACTTGCAAGCTTGCAAGACAAGCTGTTTCATGTTTTCCCGTTGCTTTATTCAGAAAATTCACATAACCATTTACAGATACTGCTTTTATAGCATCCGCCTTGTCCGAACTGAACACTTCATGTAGCACTCTGAGAAGAAATTTGTATATAGTTGAGTCAAACAAATTTTCTATAAAATCTCTATTGTAAAACACTTCCTGGATTATCTTTTTAGAAGGAACATATCGAACTTCTTTTAGTGTTGGGAAATCATCAACAGACGGCAGCATGTAGTCAATGATTAGTATCTTGCTGTCAGGAAGATAAGATAATTGAAAATCTTTATTAAAAATTGTGGGCAGATCCGATTTCTCAAGTACATCAGAGCAATACAGTTCAACTAACATCGGATCGTGCGCTTGATACATATTAATTTTATGATCGATACTATCATTATATCTTTGTTGTTCTTTCAGAAAAATATCTTCTTGAAGCTTCCATTCATCACAAGCAATTTGGTATTCTTTTATAGCTTGCTCATGCCTTGCTGCTTGCTGTTCATTTAGATTCTTTATCCTCTCACAATCCTGCTTCCAAAATTCTAATGTAGACTCAAAAAGTTTGTCAGCATTAATTATAGACTTTTCTTTTGCAGTCTTTGATAAGGCTGTCGCGATACTCTTCTTAGGCAGAAACGAAACTGAGGTTTTTTCCGGTGCGGGTGGATACATTACATAAATGGGCGTTTCAGGAGGACAAGGTGCTGGAGTTGGAAATCTATCATGTCTCTTTTGCTCATTCCAATCAACACATATTTCTTTGTCCAAAGCTTTTATTAGGATATTTTCAAAATTTGAAATTATCCTCTCAGCTTTCCTTGTTTGCTCAAGTGCTTCTTTTTCAGCAGCCTCCCTTTCTTCAGCTTCAATTCTCTTTGTTTGGACTGCTATCCATTTTTTATTCCAAATTTCAATCTGACTATGGATTTTTACATTCAATGCTTCTTCGTTGGGTGCAGTAATAACTTTTGTTTCATTCAAAGCTTTATGTTTAACTTTTTGCTCGAATTTTAATATTTTTGTTCTATTAGAATTTAATATTGCGTTTCTTTGTCCATACTCGATGTAGCTATTCATTGTGATAAAGTCCGTATACTTGGTGTAAATTGAGAAATAAAAAAGAGCCACGAGCTCGCTTTCGGTATAATAGGTTTTGCGAAACTAACAACTGAAAGGAATGAGATCATGGCTCAAGTACATCTTACACTGGAAGACGAAATTCTTAAAGACCTTATGCTTGGAAATCGGGAGAACGGGGTGGCGAAATTACTGGAAAAAGTATTTGATGCGGTGCTGCGAGGACAGGCCAGCGAACAATTGAATGCCGAGCCGTATGAGCGAAGTGATGGACGTGTCAGCTATCGGAATGGCTATCGCGA
>NZ_CDHP01000026.1:0-1090 GCF_900002895.1 Ercella succinigenes
TTTCAGTTCACCCCGTCTCCCTCCTGTATGCTATGTATTTACATACAGGTAATCAGGCATTTACCCTGATTGGGTTTCCCCATTCGGACATCTGCGGGTCTTAGGATATTTGCTCCTAACCGCAGCTTTTCGCAGCTTGTCGCGTCCTTCATCGGCTCTCGGTGCCAAGGCATTCACCCTGCGCTCTTAGTAACTTGACCTTTTTTTGGTTCTCTTCGTCGATATCCTGACACTTTAGATGAAGTTCCAATTCCAAGACTTGCTTCTTTAGCTTACCCTTTTGTGTACTCTAAATTTACAAGACCTTTTCTTCTTTGCTTCTCTTTGTCTTTTCTATCTTTGGTCTTTTTTCTTCTTTCCTTATGCAGTTTTCAAGGTGCATGTGTCCTCTTTTGAGACACTTCTAAGACACTTCAGTTTCCTTTGTGTCTTTTGGTGGGCTCAAGAGGACTCGAACCTCCGACCTTGCGCTTATCAGGCGCACGCTCTAACCACCTGAGCTATGAGCCCATTTTGGTTATCCAGGGACGAACCCTGAAGATTGAACAGTGTATCTTACTTATAAAAGACTTGCCTTCTTTTCTTCAACAGCCTGCCTGTTACAGCTCTTTGTTGAAGATCGACTTATAAGACTTACGATTATTGCGTCGACAATAACCATTGTCTCCTTAGAAAGGAGGTGATCCAGCCGCACCTTCCGATACGGCTACCTTGTTACGACTTCACCCCAATTATCTGTCCCACCTTCGGCAGCGCTCTCCTTACGGTTAAACTACTGACTTCGGGTGTTACAAACTCTCATGGTGTGACGGGCGGTGTGTACAAGGCCCGGGAACGTATTCACGGCAGTATGCTGACCTGCCATTACTAGCAATTCCGACTTCATGCAGGCGAGTTGCAGCCTGCAATCTGAACTGGGACAACATTTTGGGATTCGCTCGGCCTCGCGACCTGGCTGCCCTCTGTTGTTGCCATTGTAGTACGTGTGTAGCCCAGGACATAAGGGGCATGATGATTTGACGTCGTCCCCACCTTCCTCCGTTTTGTCAACGGCAGTCTCGCCAGAGTGCCCAGCTTAACCTGATGGCAA
>NZ_CDHP01000027.1:0-25744 GCF_900002895.1 Ercella succinigenes
TCCTACTCTAGTTGTCAGGGTACGCTCGCGATAGCCATTCCGATAGCTGACACGTCCATCACTTCGCTCATACGGCTCGGCATTCAATTGTTCGCTGGCCTGTCCTCGCAGCACCGCATCAAATACTTTTTCCAGTAATTTCGCCACCCCGTTCTCCCGATTTCCAAGCATAAGGTCTTTAAGAATTTCGTCTTCCAGTGTAAGATGTACTTGAGCCATGATCTCATTCCTTTCAGTTGTTAGTTTCGCAAAACCTATTATACCGAAAGCGAGCTCGTGGCTCTTTTTTATTTCTCAATTTACACCAAGTATACGGACTTTATCATATTTTTCAAAGAAAAGAGAAAGATATGACATTCGGTATAAATAAAGTGAAAATTTATTTTTGCGGGTATGAAAAATGTATTAGTGGTCACGCTTTTGGGCCTGCGATAAGACCCCATTACCTTATTCATTTTGTGTTGTCTGGTAAGGGCAATTTTTATATAGGGAAGGACTGTTATAATTTAACTAAGGGACAAGCTTTCTTAATAAAGCCTGGAGAAACAACTTTTTATCAGGCGGATGAAGAAGATCCCTGGGAATATGCCTGGCTATCTTTTGCAGGCGATGAGTCAGAGAGAATGCTTTGGGAACGAGGGTTGGGAACAGATAATTATACCTGTACATTTAATAATGTCGATGATATACGTTTTTTGCTTGACAAGGCTGCAAATGATTTTAATCTTGGCAGAAGTAATGACACTGCTCTAAAAGGATACTTTTATCTTGTTTTTTCTCATATTCCACTTTCTAATGAAGATGATATATTTGGCAATCAGTGCTACATAAATAAAGCCAAAGAATATATTATTAATAACTTTGGATATATGATATCTATAAGTGATATTGCCCAATATGCCGGAATAGACAGAACTTATTTATACAAGCTTTTTATAGAGAATGAAGGAAAGTCTCCCAAGAAATATCTCACAGAACATAGACTTGCAAGGGCTTCTGATATGTTAAAAGAAAGTGATTATCAGATTACAGAAATAGCACTATCCTGTGGGTTTGCCAGTGCATCGTCTTTTTGCCATATTTTTAACCTTTATAAAGGTTGTACACCAGGAGCATACAGAAAAAAAGAATTTGCAGGAGGTATCCAATGAAAATCGCTATTATAGGAGCAGGTAGTAGTTATACACCTGAATTGATTGAAGGAATCTTAATCAGAAGGCGAAATCTGCCTGTTACTGAAATTGTTCTGGTAGATATTGAGTCTGGTGCAGAAAAATTAAAAATAATCACAGAGCTGAGCAGTCGTATGATTGTACAAGCAGGATACAATAACGAAAGCATTACTGTTTCTGCAACTTTTGACAGAGAAGAAGCTCTAAAAAATTGCAGTTTTGTTATTACACAAATAAGGGTTGGAGGTCTCGCAGCAAGAATTCTTGATGAGGAAATACCATTGAAGTATGGATTGCTAGGCCAGGAAACAACAGGTGCAGGAGGTTTTGCTAAAGCTTTGCGCACTATTCCAGTAATACTTGAAATTGCACATGATATGGAAAGGTTATGTCCAGACGCATGGCTGATAAATTTTGCAAATCCATCAGGAATGGTGACAGAGGCTGTACTTAAATATACATCTATAAAATGTATCGGTTTATGTAATGTGCCTTTGAACATGTATAGATCTTTGCTTAAAAGCATGGATTTTTCTGACGATATAAAGGTAAACTATATTGGTATAAATCATTTGAGCTGGGTTAATCGTATTTGGCGTAATGGCGCGGACTGTACAGAAGAGCTCTTTACTGATCCTAAGTTTTTGCAATATGCAGCTGATATACTGGGGCCGCAAAAAGTTAATCTGGATATTGTCAGAACTACTAAACTTATACCATCTTATTATCTGAAATATTTTTACCATACTGATGAACAGATTAAATCGGATCAGGAAGCTGTTAAATCAGGCAAAGGAACTCGAGGCAGTCAAGTACAGGCAGTAGAGAAAGAGCTGTTTGATGTTTATGCGTCACTGGAAACTGTAAAAAAACCTGAACAACTAACACAAAGAGGTGGAGCATATTATTCTGAATCAGCAATTTCTTTGATTCAGAGCCTTTATAATGACGATGGACAAATACATGTTGTTAGCGTGATTAATAATGGTGCAATAGCTGATTTGCCAAAGGATAGTATTGTGGAAACTAATTGTGTTATTGATCGCCGTGGAGCAATGCCGATGGCATCAGGTTTCTTGCCGGAATCTGTTGCCTCACTTGTAAAGACAATAAAAGTCTATGAGAAGTATACAATTGAGGCGGCCTTAAATGGGGATTATGACATGGCGATTAAGGCTATGCTAATACATCCATTGATTGGAAAGGCAGATATTATTATCGATATTCTTAATGATATCTTGAGTGCGCATAAGGTGTGGCTGCCCAATTTTAAACAGAAATAGTATTCTGACAGATTATTTAGTTAGTGGTAGAAAGGTTGAAGTCTATGTATGTTGCAGCTTTTGATGGTGGTGGAACCAAAACACATTGTCTTATAGGAGATGAAAAGGGAAATATATTGGCACAGGCTGCAGGTGGCAGCAGTAATCATCAACTTTGTGGTGTGAAACAGACAAGTGAGGTTGTTGGTAGCTTGTATAAAAAGGCTTTGCAAAAATCTGGACTTGCAAACGGCGATATTAGCTTGGCTGTACTTGGTCTTTCAGGTGCTGATTTACCGGAAGACTATGAATTGCTGGAGAATATTCTGAAGCCTGTTTTTGCCGATGTTAAGTACAAAATAGTAAACGATGCTTGGATAATAATGAGAAGTGGCACTGAGGATAAATGGGGGGCGGTATGTATTTGTGGAACCGGTTCAAATGCCGGTGCTGTAAATTTTAAGGGTGGGCGCAGCATTTTAAGGGCACTGGGTTATACTCTGGGCAATTATGGTGGAGGAGCTGACATGACAAAGGAAGCGCTTCACCATGCATTTAAAGCTGATGAAGGAATAGGAGCAAAAACCTGTTTGACTGAAAAACTCCCGCAGCTTTTTAATAAAAAAAACATGTTAGAATTATTGCGTCTTTTTTATCCGCGGGCAGAACGTGAAACCGAAATTCAAATGAGTAAAATACCGGAGCTTGTTTTTGAATTAGCAGGTTCTGGCGACGTAGTTTCCCAAGATATTCTGATTCGTATAGGCAAGGAATTAGGTGAAATGACTGCAGGCGTTATCTGCAATGTCAATATGCAGAATGAAATAATCCCTGTTATCCTTGGAGGTAGTATTTTTAAAGGCAGTAATCCTTTGTTAATTGATGCAATGCAGCTTTCTCTGCATCGAAAAGTACCTTCAGCCTATTTAGTTCATTCTGATCTGCCTCCAGTGGCAGGAGCTTATTTAATGGCTCTTGATGATCTTGGAATTAAACTCAAACATAAAATAAATATTAAAAAATTTTAAGGTTTATCAAACAATTAAGACCAGTGTTATAGTAGAATTATTATAAATGTTTTTCGAAAGGGATATGTCAGATAATGAAAAGAATAAAGGTCTTACATTGTGCCGATTTGCATCTTGGTTCTGAGTTAACTTCTTTGCAAAGCAGATATATAAACAGAGCAGCAGGCGGAATATATGTCTCTGAAAATAGTGGTTATAATAGTATTGCAAAGAGCCGCCGACAAGATCTGCTTAGATCTTTTAGATTAATCACTGAAATATGTAATCAGGAAAACATTGACCTGCTTTTGATAGCAGGAGATCTCTTTGAAGGCAATAATGTAGATGATGCAACCATTAACTCTGTCAAATCATATTTGTCTGAAATGAAAAATACAATTGCAGCTATAACCCCTGGTAATCATGATTATTTCTCAATAGATTCGCCTTATGCCGAACATTGGCCGGAAAATGTTGTTGTTTTCCGAGGCGGGATAGAAAAAATAGTTTTTCAGGATCGAGGTTTTGCAATCTACGGAGCTGCTTTCACCCGAACTTATATCAAAGAATCTTTGATGGATTGTATTCTCGATGTCGATGAGCATCTTATAAATATAGGTATATTACATGCTGACCTGGTATCTGAGTCAGGAGATAGTGTTTACAATCCAATTACTGAAACACAGATAGCAAAAAGTGGTTTGGACTATATCGCATTAGGTCATATTCATAAAAAATCAGAAATTATGCGTGCAGGTAAAACTTCATTTGCTTATTCAGGCTGCCCGGAGGCTAGAGGATTTGATGAGCTTGGCGAAAAGGGTATTTATATAGGTATAGTAGGACAAAATTATGCTGACTTTAAGTTCAGAAAAGTTTGTAGTCGAATATTTGATGCGGTAGATATAGATATATCTGGTTTATTCGGCGAAACAGAAATAGTAGACCACATAAGTTCATATCTTTTAGATTTATACGGTAAAAACTATATTGATAATTTTTATAAGATTATTCTAAAGGGACAATTGCCGATGAATTTCAATTTGCCTCTTGCTGTAATTGAGGATAGATTAAATCAAAATATATATTTTGCAAAAGTTATAGACAAAACTCATATTAAACAGGATCTTGATGCTCTGGCTAAAGAGTCTTCGCTCAAGGGTATTTTTACCAAAAAAATGTTAGAGCAAATAAAAAGCTCCGAAAAAGCCGGAAATGATAGTGAGATTCAGAAATTGCAAAAGGCTTTGGAAATAGGCTTGAGATGTTTTGACGGCGAGGTGAATTTAAATGATTATTAAACATATTCATATAGACAATTTTGGCAAATTAAAAAACTTTGATCTTGCTCCTGGTGATAACTTCACTATTTTATATGGCAATAATGAAGATGGCAAAAGTACTTTAATGGCATTTATTTATCTTATGTTTTATGGCACAAGCGGTCGCAGTCAAGATATTTCAAAAAATCCTCGCAAACGTTATAAACCTTGGGATGGCAGTGAAATGAAAGGTTATATAGATTTTCTGAATGATGGCAAAACATACCGTTTGGAAAGGGTTTTTGCTGCTAGTAATGCAACGGATATTGTAAATATATGGAATATGGATAAAGGTGAACAGATTTCTTTGCCTAGGGATAAAGATCCGGGACAAGAATTTTTTAACCTTGGAGCCGAAGCCTTTGAAAAAAGTGTTTTTATTGGTCAAGGGGGTAGTGTCATAGATGATGGTGGTAAAAAGGATGAAATAACCCAACGTCTTCTTAATATGGTTACTACAGGAGATGAAAGTATATCGTATAAGGTTGTGGATACAAATCTCAAGAATATGGAAGAAAAACTGGTTTCGAAAAATGAAAAAAAAGGCATGCTTGTAAATAATAGAAGAGTTTTAGATAATTTAAATCTTCTTAAAACTCAAGCAGAGATAGATGAACAGGAAAAAGCAGAACAAATTCGGCAAATAAAAGAAAAACAAAGACAAAAAGAGATAATTGAAAAAGACAAAAGAGCATTTGAAAAAAAGGCACAAAAATATGAGCTGATAGACCGTGTGAAAATTTATGAAAAAGCTTTAATGCGAAAAAAAGAATTAGCAGAGCTGATTAAATTGCAAAAAAACCGAAAAGCGGATTTGATAAGAGAAGATGCTGTTTTAGACGAAGTTTTTATTTCTGAGTTTGAACAGATGATAAAACAATTAGAAAATTCAGAAATATTATTGAAAGAAGCGAAGCTTGATTATGAACATCAAAAGAATATTGCCGAGGAACTGGCTCAAAAAGAAGTTGAAAAAATAAGTTCAGAAAATTTTGAACAATTAAAATATAAAATAAAAGAAGTTGAAAAAATAAAAGTACAAATTATAGATTTGAAAAAGCAAGTCGAAAGTTTTGAGTATCTTGAAAAATTAGAGCAAGAAATTAACGAGTTTGATAAAGAACTTACTGAGATTGCTAAAAAAACACAAATGCTGACAAGAGAAGCAGAAGATCTGATTGGAAATTGTAAAGAATATAATGAGCAGTTAGATGCTCTGAACGATCAAATTGAAGAAAATCGGCAGAAAACAGATTATTTAAGGCATAAAAGTTACAGTGTTGAATCAGAGCTAAAGTCTGCTCAATCAAGTGAGCAAAATATTTCTGATAATTATGATGAAAGGATCAGATATTTAAAAGACCGCTTAACTGATGCAAATAAACCGCATCAGCTGCAGGAGCAAATGCCAGAGAAAAAAGAATTAAGAAAACCTGTATTATTAATATCTTTGGCAATAATTATGGCGGGAATCGTACTTGGTGTTATTCTGGAACCATACTTTTTTCTTATAATGTTAGTGGCACTTATTCCGTTTCCTTTGCTTTATAAAAAAATACCGGCAAGTACAATTATTCGTAACATAATAGATACGGACTTGATTAATGACTGCAAAGAAAAAATTGTTCAAGAGGAACGAGATTATGTTGCTCGCAAAGAGCAGGCAAAAAACAAAACTGCAGAAATCAAACAGGAATTTGAGCAGATAAAAGCAGATCTGGAAGAAGAGCAACAGCTTAGAATAAACTTGCAAAAGCAATTAAAAGCAGCACAACAGGAGGCAGAAATTGCATCCGGTAATTATGATGCTAAATTAAGACAATTAGAAGGTCTAAATGGTCAAAAAGAAACTCTCCTTAAGCAAAAATCAATAAGAAGTAGAGAAAGGATGGAGAAAATAGAATCTGAAACTGTATACAGTCAGCTCGAGGAAAAAATTGATCCGGAGACAACAAGAAAAGCATTATTTGATCTTAAGGAGAAAATTGATGAAATAATTGAAAGAAAAACAGTTCTTCTTTCTGCTGTGCAATCGGAGCTTATAAATTATAGAGCCGATGATTTTGATCATTTGGCGGAACTATATCAAATTTATAATCTGCATCAGGATAAAATTAAAAATCAGTTGGAAATATTTAAAAAAGCGGAAGCAAAACATGCGGCGCTTGAAAATCAGGTTAATGAAAAAAAACAAAATCTGATAGATAAAATAATGCTGTATGAGCCTGCTGTAGATGTTAATCAGGCTTTTGAACTATTCGATAAATTAAAGAGCAGTATTGCTGAAATCGAAAGAGCGGAAATCAATATTAATACCTATATAGAGAATCAAAGTGATCTAGAAAAAGATTTTACCCAAGAGAAATTGGCAGAACAAATAGAGCAGATTAATAATGAAATAAGTAAGCTTGATATAGTTATAACAAATATACAAGGCGAAGCCGAAATAGTAACTGATGATAATTCCGAAGAAAAAAGCCAGCTTGTATTAAAGTCGAAAATCAAAGCTCTAAATGATCAGATTATTACTTTTAGTCAGGAAATTGCATCCGAAGAAGCCTCTATTAAAGAAAGATTTCGTGACAAAAAGAATATAAGTCAGCTGGAAGAAGAAATATCTGAGATAAGAGAAGTTATCAGCGCGCAGGAGGATGATTATCAGGCAATTAAACTGGCAAAAAAAACACTTGAGGAATCATTTGAAGATATACAAAAGAATTTCGGTCCGCTGGTTAATAATAAAACAGCAGAAATTTTTAATGTGCTTACTAATGGGAAATATAACAATGTAAAAGTTTCAAGAAAGTTTGATATAGCCATAGAGGACTCAAAAGATAATCGCTTGCATGAATGGAGATTTCTTAGCAGTGGCACAATTGATCAGGCATATTTATCATTACGACTTGCAATCTCAAGCCTTTTAACCCAAAACAGTCAACCTTTACCATTGCTGCTGGATGATATTTTTACGCAATATGACGATGATCGCGCCTTCCAAGGTCTGCGCTTTCTTCAAAAATATAGAGAAGAAAACTCTTCTGTAGCCCCTCAAATTATCATGTTTTCTTGCCATAAGCGCCTTGTTGATTGGGCAGAAAAAGATATTAAGGAAATAGAGATAAAAAAACTTTCCTGATGAATTTAAGTATCAATTAGAAGACGGAGGAGATGTTCTTTGGCAAGGCTAATATTCACTCATATCTAAGTGCATCTATCGGATCCATATAAGCAGCTTTTCTGGCTGGATAGATTCCAAAAAACAGGCCTACTGCGCTTGAAAAAAGTACTGCTATAATTATAGATTGTAAACTTAGTATAGGGTTTATTTGTGCTATGCCAAGTCTTGCTACGAAAGAAGAAATTCCATTTGCTAACCCTAAGCCTGCTATTATTCCTAATATACCTCCTAGCATGGTCATTATGATTGATTCAGTCATGAATTGGAACATAATATCTGTAGTGGAAGCACCTATAGCTTTGCGAATGCCAATTTCCCGGGTTCTTTCAGTCACTGAAACCAGCATAATGTTCATAACACCAATTCCGCCCACAAGCAAAGAGATTGCTGCGACTGCACTGATGAATATAGTCATTATATTTACAATGTTGTTTATTTGATCTAGAATCGAGGCCAAATTCTGAGTGCGATAAACAGATCTGTCGGTATTTCCTCTTCTCATTTCCAGTAGTCTAACAACCGAGGAACTGGCATCGTCAACAAGTTCGGGAGAAGAAGCCATAACAAAAACGGAAGAGAGTCTGTTATCATCGCTTATGATTTTACCGGCAGATGAAAACGGGGCATATACAAAACCGGGCATTCCAGAAAAATCAGAATCATCACCGTTAAAATTGCCTGTGAATCCAGAAAATTGGCTGGCGGCAGATTCGCTGATGCCGACTACAGTAGCACGCATAAGGCGATTGTTATGTTCGATAGCTATTGTCTCACCTACAGCATTATCTCTGCCAAAAAGTGATTGAGCTGTTGAAATATCTATTATAACAACTGCTATATCGTCTATATATTCAATATCGGAAAAGGTTCGACCATGTACTAAGTCTATAGGTGAAAAAAAGGTATAATCTTCGTCTATTGCTGTGAGGAAAATTCTGCGTCTTCCCATATCGGTTTCTGCCGTTGCAACAGTTTGTGAGGAGGCTGTTGCAACTCTAACCGAATCGAGCTTGGTTCTGATTGCTGTCAAATCATTTTGATCAATGTAGTCTCCGGTTTGTGCCTGACTTGAACGTACCTGGACAATAAATGATGAAGCCCCTATTTGTTCAAATTGCCCCAGTATTTCGTTTTTGCCCCCTTCGCCAAGTGCTACTATCGCAATTACCGCTGCTATACCTACAATTATTCCGAGCATAGTTAACAAAGCCCGCATTTTATTGTTGATAAGACTGCTTATTGCCATTTTCACACTTTCAAAAAACACTAGGCTTTACCTCCTGAAAGACCATAAGTATCGGACACTATTTGCCCGTCATTTATATGAATAACCCTATTTGCCCTGGCTGCAATGTCTGCTTCATGCGTTATGAGAACAATTGTAGAGCCTTGTTTATTTAGTCTGACAAAAAGCTGCATGATTTCATCAGCGGACTTGCTATCAAGATTTCCTGTAGGTTCATCTGCTATAACTAAGGCTGGTTGTAAAACAACTGCTCTTGCTATAGCTGCTCTTTGCTTTTGACCACCTGAAATTTCATTTGGCTTGTGCAATGACCAATCGTAAAGTCCAACTGATTCTAAAGCGTCCATTGCCTTTCTGTATCTTTCTTTTCTGCTTATACCAGCGTAAATCATCGGAAGCTCAACATTTTCTCTGAGATTTAACTTTGCTAAGAGATTAAAAGATTGAAAAACAAAACCAATATCTTCATTTCTGATTCTTGCAAGGTCATCTGCGGAAAGGTTGCTTATATTGTTGCCATTTAATTCATAGTGACCACGGTCTTTCTGATCAAGGCAACCTATAATATTCATCAAGGTAGACTTTCCAGAACCAGAAGGTCCCATTATGGCAGTGAATTCTCCCTGTTTAATTTTCAGATTGATTCCGCGCAGTGCGGTAAGAGATATTGCGCCTGTTTGATAAGTTTTCCAGACATCTTCTAGTTCGATAACAGTTTTATTCTCATCTGGATTTATTTTATTCATACTGCACCTGCACTTTTATACCATCTTCAATACTGCTGGGAGGATTCATTACTACGATGTCACTTTCATTTAGACCATCGATTACTTCGACAGACATATCTGATTGGATGCCAGGTGTAAAAACTTTTCTTTTTATTATATTGTCCTTATCAACCGTAAAAACAAAGTATTTATCAAGTTCTCTGCGCATTGCTTCGGCTGGCAGAATTAGAACATTTTCTGCTGAGGCAGTTTCTATTTCTGCATCAATATAAAATCCTGGAATAAGTTTTTCTAAATTTGTTCCTTGTATACTCATCTCGACGGTTAAGCGTGGTTCGGTTCCAAATTCGCCAAACGATCCGAAATCAGAAGTAAGATCACTGATTGAACCTGTTCCTATAGATCCGGTGGATGCAATTGGTGATATGTACTCTATTTTGCCATTTAGATTCATATCTTCATATTTATATATTACAGGTAATCCGGTTTTTATCCTTCCGGAATCAAACTGACTGGCCTGAAAAGAAGCTTTTGGTCTTGTATTATCGTAAATAACGATTGCTGATTCATTTACAGATGCACCGCTGATAAGATCAGAGGTTATATTACCTGAATATGCAGAGAGCATGTCTGAATTAGTGATTGATGATAAATCGAAAGAATTTATTGCTTGGGAATTATTCCTTCCTGCATAGTCGCCTGGTTGTATGTTAATTGCTGCAATGATTCCATCATTGTCAGCAATTAATTCTGATCTGGAATTGTCCAGATTTGTTTTTGCCATCTCTTCCAGATTTTCTGCTTGAAATAGAGCTGTTTCCAGTGTGCTTCCTATTGTCCCTAACTGACTGGAAAGCTGCTCTGCAATACCATCTGATATATTGATGCTGCCTGCAGTGCCTGCTATACCTGCAGATCCGACAAGTGAACTTAGGACATCTCCTGTTAGATCAGCAATCACTGTAAGTTCATTTTGCAAAAGGGTCATCTGCTCCTGATAATCAGGATTTTCTGAATAAGTTATTTCCTGCAAAATTAATTCAATAATTTCTTGTGTCTGCTGTGTGCTGTTTTCTGACTCGGAATCAAAGTTCTGGAGCAGTTGTTCGATTGCAATATTGAGATCTGGATTAATGTCTACAATGATTGGTTGCATACTATTAAGTCTCACAAGCCTTGATAAGGAAGAAGATAAATTAGCACTAAGTTCGGTGATGTTGTGTTGTAATTGCTGTGATGCCTGTTCTGCGGCTGTAATTTGACTTTGAACTGCTTCAGCTTGGGCTTGAGCAGCTTTTTCTGTCTGATTAATCGATTCTTCTATTTGTATACGTGCTTCTTTTGCCTGATTATATTGATCTTCGAGCTCGCTTTGATCTAATGTTGCAAGTTTATCTCCTGCCTTTACCTGATCTCCTTCTTTGACATGAAGCTGCAATACTTTTTGCTGTGTCTGTGGATTTATGTAGTTAATTGATCCCGGTATTATTTCTGCCGATAACATCATTGAACTGTTAATGTTTCCTCTGTAAAGTTCCGATGTTCGAACTGTTGGCAGCGGTTCCGGACGCAAAAGACTATATAAAATACCAGTCAAAGCAATTAGACCTACCAAAGAAAAGCCTACTACTCTTCTGATTTTTATTCTTCGTCTTTTATCTGATATCTGCGACATGTTAAATCACCGCCTGTTCAAAAAATTTGTATAAAACTTTAACCCTGTTCTATTCTAAAATGATTTTACAAATTTGCTTATGCACTCATTCTACACTTAGGAATAATATTGTAGAAGTGATAATGTGACAAATACAATCAAATATTGATGTATAATGAAATATAATAATAAAATAAAAAACATACAGCATTAAGATCAATCCGTCTGAATCATATCTGACAACGTTTTGTATTTGTCAAGTTAAGGAGGACTTAAACTATGCCGAAGAATCTTCTGATAGGAGGGGCTGCAGGGCAAGGAATTGATACAACTGCAGCTGTTTTTGAAAAATTGTTGAAACAAGCCGGATATTATGTCTTTACCATTAGAGATTTCATGTCAAGAGTCAGAGGAGGACATAATTTTATATTGATCAGGTTTGGCGATAAGAAAATCACATCCCATAGCAATAATATTGATGGTATAGTCGCATTAAATCAAGAAACTATTGATCTTCACAAGGAAAAGCTTTCTGAAAAAGGTTTTATTCTTTGTGATGCTGATATAAAAGATGATGATGCCAGAATAATAAAAATAGATATGCAAAAGATAGCCAAGGACCTTGGTAATAACAAGGTTGCAGGTAGTGTTGCCACAGGAGCTTTGCTAAAATTGTTTGGGCTTGATTTGCAGCATACGGCTGACACAATGGCTGATTTTGTGAAAAAAGAGTATTTAGAAATTAATATCAAAGCCATAGAGCAAGGTTTTGCCGAAGTTGATCAGCATTATGAAAGCGAACCAGGAAAATATCAAGATAGAATACTGATTTCTGGCAATCGTGCTGTTGGTCTTGGAGCTCTTGCAGCAGGTGTTAGATTTTATTCTGCATATCCTATGTCTCCCTCGACTGGAATAATGGAATTCATTGCAGCACATGCCGATAAATGTGAAGTTGTTGTTGAGCAGGCGGAAGATGAAATAGCCGGAATAAACATGGCTATTGGAGCTTCTTATGCAGGCTTAAGATCTATGACAGGAACATCTGGAGGAGGGTTTTGTCTAAAAGTTGAAGCTTTAGGATTGGCCGGAATAGCGGAAATTCCATTAGTAATAGCTAATGTTCAGCGACCTGGTCCTGCTACCGGATTACCTACGCGTACAGAACAGAGTGATTTGAAATTTGTTATCTCAGCTGCTCAAGGAGAATTCCCCCGCATAGTTATAGCATTAAGAAGTCATAAAGACGCATTTTACCAGACTGTAAGAGCATTTAAGCTGGCAGAGAGTTTTCAGACCCCCGTTATTTTGCTAAGTGATCAGTATCTTGCTGATTCATCTTCCACTGTCAAGCCTTTTGAACTTGATCCTGTAGATCCTTTTAATGGTAAAAAAACTTTGGCGGAATATCTGGATTCAGATTATCTTGAAGTTAATTCGTCTGAAAAAGAGGAAGTTTTCAAAAGATATGCTATTACTGATGAAGGTATTTCGCCTAGATTATATCCTGGCAGTAAGCTTGGTCTTGCAGCAGCTGATAGTGATGAGCATGATGAGTACGGACATATAACAGAGTCGGCAAAAGTAAGAACAGAACAGATGAACAAACGGATGCATAAGCTTAAATTGATCAGCAAACTTATGCAGGAACCGGACTGGCTAGGTTCGGATAATCCTGAAATTTGTCTGATAGGCTGGGGGTCGATGTATGGGCCTTTGAAAGAAGCTGTTAAAACTTTGAATCGGATAAAAGGGAAAAACAAATTAGAATTTGCTGCACTTGTTTTTGGTGATATCTGGCCTTTGCCTGTAAAAAGACTGAAGCAAGTGGCCGAAAAAACGTCGCTTTTGATTAATGTTGAGCAAAATGCTACTGGTCAGTTAGGAATGCTAATTCGTGAACAAACCGGTATAGCATGTGAACAACAAATTCTAAAATATGATGGCAGACAGCTAAGTGCGGAAGAAATAGTTGAGAGAGTACAGGAGGTGCTTCATGAGCAAAAATATAAATGAAAATAAATTTGAATTATATGAAACAGCATGGTGCCCTGGTTGTGGCAATTTCAGCATACTCCCTTGTTTGCAGCAGGCATTGACTGAACTTGGCAAGACGCCGGAGGATGTTTTAATGGTTGCAGGCATTGGTCAGGCTGCAAAAACTCCACAGTATATAAGTGCTAATAGTTTTTGTGGACTTCATGGCAGGGCTTTACCTGTGGCTGTGGCAGCAAAAATAGCAAATAATGATCTCACGGTAGTAGTTGAGAGTGGAGATGGCGATTCCTACGGAGAAGGAGGCAATCATTTTATTCATAACATCAGGCGAAATGTAGATATAAGTCATTTTGTACATGACAATCAGATATACGGATTGACAAAGGGTCAGGCTTCGCCTACTTCACAGGAAGGTCATTTTACAGGCGTGCAGACTTTTGGTAATATAAACACTCCGCTTAATCCTGTACTGACAGCTTTGGCTATGGGTGCAGGGTTTGTGGCCAGAGCCTTTAGTGGTGACCGTAAGCAGCTGGTAGAAATAATGAAAGAAGCCATTCAATACCGTGGTTATGCTCTTGTAGATATTTTGCAGCCTTGTGTAAGTTTTAATAAGTTGAATACTTTTGCTGATTATTCAAAAAGAGTAAAGCCTTTGCCTGAGACGTATGATCCAACTGATAAAATTAAGGCAATGCAGACGGCTATGATTTTTGATGAGGAAATACCAACAGGGATTATATATAAAGTTGAAAGCAGTTCTTATGATCAAAAGCATCAAGTAATGAAAAAAAGCGAAATACCATTAATCAACAGACCGTTTGCTAAAGAGCCGGTCGAGGAAATTATTAACAGTTTCAAATAAAAATTTTGCTTTGTAAAAAATGTAAAAATAAAACTTAAAATTGTGAAGGGGACTGGATTATGACCGAAAATGAAAATGAATCTAAGCCAGTGATTCATGAAAATCTTGAAATGATAGATGAGGTTTTGTCAAAACCTGATTTGGTTCAGGTAGGTGACAAGGCAAAAGCGGCTGAAGAAAAGATGTTTGAGCGCAATTTTACGAAATTTGGTTTGGACATGAATTCTTTTGTTTCTTTTTTTTCTGCAATTCTTGTGCTTGCATTTGTTATTTTCACTATTCTAAAGCCTGACATGTCGGCTGATTTTTTTAGTTCTATTAACGGCTGGATTAATGAATATTTTTCATGGCTGTTTGTGGTTACAATAAATGCGTCTTTCTTTTTCCTGGTTATTGTGGGATTATCTAAATTTGGCAAAATAAGGCTGGGCGGTTATACAATGAGGCCTGAATACAGTAATCTTGCTTGGTATGCAATGATGTTCAGTGCAGGTATAGGTATAGGTATTTTCTTTTATGGTGTTGCCGAACCTATTTATCATCTTGATATTCCTTCTGGGTTGCAGTCCGGATCGCCCTATGATAATTTCAAAATCATGTACATGCATTGGGGCGCGCATGCCTGGTCGACATATGGTGTGGTAGCAATTGGTCTTGGGTATTTTGCTTATAATAAAAAACTTCCCTTTGCACCACGATCATTGTTTTATCCGCTTATAAAAGAGAAAATATACGGGATTCTGGGAGATATCATCGATACAGTTGCGGTCTTATCTGTATTATTTGGCTTAGCTACATCTCTTGGCCTTGGTGCACAGCAGATAAATTCTGGTCTGAATTATCTTTTCGGCGTTCCTTTTGATCCGGTTGTTCAGATTATATTAATTGTTTCTATTACTGCTTTCGCAACATTATCTGTAGTAAGTGGGTTGAATAAAGGTATTAAATTCCTAAGTGAAGCCAACATGGTTGTTAGTGGTCTGTTACTGTTGGGGATATTGTTGATAGGTCCCACAGTATATATATTATCGACTTATTTGTCTGGAATGGGGTTGTATCTAAGAGAGTTTTTTGATATAGCATTATATACTGGTGTTGAAACTTCGGAAAAAGCCTGGCAAGCAGGCTGGACTGTTTTCTACTGGGCTTGGTGGATATCATGGACTCCGTTTGTGGGAACTTTTATAGCTCGTATTTCCAAAGGAAGAACTATAAGAGAAGTAGCTCTAGGAGCAATTGTGTTGCCGACAATTATAATAACTTTTGCAATGACCATTCTTGGTGCGGCGGGTACAAGATTAAATGAAATGTATGATGGTGTGATAGAAAAAGCTATCTCAAATAATATAGCCACTTCTATTTTCGAGATGTTTAACCTTCTGACGCCATATAAACCGTTAGTATCTGCATTATCCTTTATCGCTGTTATTGCTATAATCATATTTTTTGTTACCAGTAGCGATTCCGGTTCACTTGTTGTTAGCAGTTTGACAAGCAGTGGCAGAGATAATCCTCCCAAAAAACAAAGGATTTTTTGGGCTTCCATGGAAGGCGCCATTGCTCTTTCAGTGTTGTTGATTGGTGGAGAAAGAGCTCTTACTACTATACAGTCTGCAGTAATAATTATGGGCTTGCCATTTTCGGTTATCCTTATAATGATAATGATTTCCTTAAACAAAGAATTGAAAGAAAGCTACAAAAAATATACTTATAACCGCACGGTAACTCTTAAAATGATGATAGAGAAAATCGGAAAGAAACCCAAATTAAAATAGAAGATTTTTTGTGTTAGAGAATATAAAATAATGCCAAAGTAGTTTGGAAAAGACTTCAAAAAAGGTTGTCTGAAAGTGGATTATGTATTCCTTTCAGGCAACTTTTATATTAATCGTTTTTTTCGGTTACCTGCTGCCATTGTCTGGCTCTTTGCTCGGTTTCTGTCATAAAACCTTCCTCAGCAATCTGATCAAGACCGTTTTTCATGCGTTTTTTATTTTCATACATATTCATCTCGGCTCTTATTCTTGTTGTGCCTGCATCTGAATCAAGATCATAATTAAAAATGGCAAAACCTATGGCTGCTGAATAGTCTGTACCATGTTCGCTATTATAGGCTCTGGTATTTGCTTCCATTCTTTTCACCATGGCTCTGGCTTTGCTCCTGACATGGTTGAATGATAAAATGCAAAATTCATCGCCGCCGACCCGATAAATTATATCTCCGGCACCTGCTGAATCTTTGATTATTTCAGACATTGCGATAATATAATCATCACCATGTTCATGCCCACGGCTGTCATTTACCTGTTTAAGATCATTGAGATCGATATAGTAAATAGTTAGTGATTCGTATGCCTTGGTGCTGTTAATGTTATTTAAATCTAAATCAAAAGTATTTCTGCTCTTGAATCCTGTCATCCTGTCTATATTATAAACCGTTTTATGTGCAAGATTAGATATTGCCCGGAATCTGTGCACTGAAAATAGTATCGATATAGCACATGACAATAAAAAGACAATTATAATACAAAAGAAAACAGCATTGTTTGCCAAATAAACCTGTTGCGCTGAAAATTCAAGCGCTAACACAGAAATAACGGAGCCTTGCAGATCATATACAGGGTAATAAAATCCTATTAAATGTTTGTCATTGACTCTCATAATATCAGCACTGATAAAACTTTTGCCGGTAATTGCTTTATTGATATGTGCTTCACTTTGCCAATTGATCCCTTGGCCTGAGATAGATTTAGTATTAGCAGACACTTCAGATATGTCGTTAGAAAAATCTTTTTCCAAGCCGGCATAAATTTTATAATCGTTATTATCTTGGGCGACCAGATATATTCTTTGTACAGTGCTACTTTGAGTAGTGTGAAAAAGTTGTTGCTGAACAGCCTGGATATTTAGGTTTTGATCAGATGTGATCTGCAAAATAGAAACATCTTCTGCAGCTTGCTGTAATAATATTGGAAGATCGCTTTCAAAAATATAATTATTTAACATATCTGCTTCCATTTTTAAATGATTCCTGAAAGCACGCAGATTAATTTGGGATGTTAAAACTGCAACTATAAGACCGCTGCAGAAAAGCAAAATAATTATCAGTGTCGATACCTGTAAATCAACTCTTGTCAGTTTGTTTTTTCTTCTCACGTCATCAACCTCAATATGGGCATCTGCTTATTTGACAAAACTGAATAACTAATTCTGATTATACCAACTAAAGTGTAAGAATAACAAAAAATATTAAGAAAATATCAAAAAAATTAAGAAAAGATACTATCGGATTAATGTTATTGTTTTATAAAGTAATATTTGTGTAGCACAAAAAACAAAGCATATTAGCTATAAGAGGAGGTTTTAATTGCTATATCAAATGAGTAGTAAAGGTAAATCGAAAAGTAAAAAAATATTTTTAAGCATCCTTTTGACTTTAGTGTTATTAATTGTTGCAGGAGCAATCTTGATCCAATTATCAGACAGAGATAGCAAGAATAAAGAAATCAATAATGATAGTGCTGAAGAACCCAAGATAAAACTGAATCTGAATAAGGAGATGATAGAATTGAATAAACTTGAACTGTCCTCTGGCTATATTATGGTTTATACAAAAACAGGAGGAGATTCTGCTTTAGATCAAAGTTTGCATCTTGCATACAGTAAGGATGCAGAAAAATTTACACCTCTTAATTCTGATAATGGGATATGTTTTGCTAAACAACTTGATGGTGAGCACAGTATTGAAAATCCTTTTGTTTTTTATTTGGAAAATGGTGATTTTGGGGTTATTGCTGTCAGTTCTTCAAGATATGGAAAAGCTGCACTTTATACATCTTCTGATCTTGTTAGTTTTGATCAAGAAATAATTTTAGACCTTGGGGCAGAAACTAAAATTTATAGCCCTCAATGCTATTATGACAACAAAGAACAGAATTATGTGATTCTTTGGACGGATGGTGAGAATAAATATAAACAAACAACTTCCGATTTTAGGTCGATAAGTTCTCCTGTGAAAACAGAATATGAAGAATGGCAAAATTTTATTGATAAATGGGATGAAGATATTTTACCCGGGAATATAATAGGTGTGGATCAGGTTTCGTTTGATTACATATTGGCTAAGTTAAAACCAGTTACTAACACTGGAATAAAAGAACTAACAGATGATATATATATAAAAGCAGGTGAAAAACTTAATCTTGATAAATATATTACTGCCTATTATAGCGATGGATCGATGTCAAAAATCCCTGTTGACTGGGAGCTTTATGGATTTGATAATATGATTCCCGGAGAATACACGCTCACTGGCCGGGCAGGGTATCCGCAATATGATAATCCTTTTATTGAATCCAAGGCGGATCCGTGGATTATAAAAGGTGATGATGGGAAGTATTACTTTACTGCGTCATATCCCATGCATGCAGAGGATGATGAAGATGGTTACAGTAGAATTACTTTGAGATCATCAGACACTATAGAAGGATTACAAACAGCCGAAGAAGTGACCATTTGGCATCACAACGAGCTTGATAATGTTTACCGTTATATATGGGCGCCTGAAATACATCAGATAAATGGAATCTGGTATATATTTTTTACCGGCAGTACTTCTTCGGATGATGTTTTTTCGATAAGACCACATCTTTTGAAATGCGAGCCGGGTGAAAATCCAATGAAAGCTGATTCATGGACTTCTTTAGGAAGAGTGAAAACTCTTGCAGGGGATCCTTTATCTTTTCAAACCTTTTCACTTGATATGACTTATTTCGAAGCAAATAATAAACACTATGTTGTCTGGGCCGAAAAAACGATTGGGGATTCTCTGCTTTATATTGCCAGAATAGACTCTGATGACCCTTCCAAATTAATATCTATGCCTACCATTTTATCTTTTCCGGAATTTGCCTGGGAACGAATTCGTTATAATGTAAATGAAGGCCCTGCTATTCTCAAGAGAGATGGTAAAATTTTTCTTTGTTTTTCTGCTGCCGGTACAGGACCGGAATATTGTATAGGGCTTTTGACTGCAAACGAAAATGCAGATTTGCTGTTGCGTGAATCATGGGAAAAAACACCTTACCCCATTTTGACAACTGCAGATGTAGCAGATGAATTTGGTCCTGGGCATAATTCCTTCACCACTGATCAATTTGGCAATGATGTCTTTGTCTATCATGCCAGGTCATTGGAATGCTACAGCGGTAAATGTAACTATGCCGGAACAGATCCTTTGTATGATCCTTGCAGACATGCACGTATTAAAACAGTGCACTGGGCATTCGATGGTATACCTGTACTTAAGATGACAGAAGAACAGTTTTTACGTTCTGAATATAGAAATATATCCGTAAAGGTGACTGTAACTGAATGACAAATTTACATTATTTGTTGTTCTGAAAAAAGATTATTAAAATCGTAGCATGTTTAAGAAATCCATGTGAATTCGGCAGAAACAGTATTTGCTGCAAATTTTCTGATTTCTTCATGCTTCTCAGGCTCGATAAAAGGAATTATTACTATTTCTGAATTTGATATAGTATCATTTTCAGATTTGACTATGGTAATGTCTCCACCCACTAAATCAATTTGCCAGTTTCCTTTTTCGTTTGTCAGCTGTACAAATCCTTTTAATCGAAAAATGTGGCCTTTGAGACCGCTTGTCCAAGTAATAAGATCTTGTCTGCTAATAGGCTCTTTCAATTGCATAATCATAGTCTGAGTACGGTTTTTAGGTGTGTTAAGGCTGGGCAGGTTTCTTCCAAGCCTGGAAATTTTCAACTTGTTCAGCTCGCTAATATCTATCTGACCATAAGATGCAGGCAAGATTTTTGCAAGAGGATTAAGTTTGCGAATAGCTTGTTTGGCTTCGGATAGTTCATTAGCAGTTATTAAATCTGTTTTGTTGAGAATTATTATTGAACTTTGCAGAATTTGACGGTTAATCATTGCACTGCTTTGACTTAGCTTGCGGAAATATTTTGCATCTGCCACACATAAAACGCCTGCATAGAAATATGGCAGATTTGTTTTTTTACTAACATTCTGGAGTATAGATTGCATGTTTGAAGGATCTGCTAATCCTGTGCTTTCAATATAAAGATCTGTTAAACCTTTCTCCAGCATTCTGGCTATACTGTCTACGAAAGTTCCTGCCAAACATTGGCAAAAAATAGATCCGTTATTTAGTTCAGTTATATTTTTATTAAACGGCAGCAACTCCGGTCCGTCGATACTGATTTTACCAAACTCATTTACGATAACACCAATCCTGTTTTGCTTTTCTGCAGAATAATTGGAAAGTAAATGTTTTAGCAAAGAGGTTTTTCCTGATCCTAAAAAGCCTGTTATGAGAATAATTCTTGTAGGATTAGTTTCCTTAGGGTTTTCTTTTGTTGCATTTTTCATCACATAAACTCTCCCTGCTTTTCTTTATACAAATAGAATAAACTTTGCTTGCCTAAGAGATTTGTAAAAATATGTTATTTATCGTCAAAATTTATCAACTTTGGGTAAATCTTGACAATGTAGAAATAAAAGTGCATAATGTGACTACTGAGTCATATGACCTTAAAGTCATAAAAGGTCTTGCTTATTTTATAAACGGCTTTTGATACATGGAATATGGAGGTGTTTATTTGCCTAAAGATACTTTTTACAATCTGCCTGAAGTTAAACGAATAAAAATTGAAGAAGCGGCAATTGTTGAATTTACAGAGTTCAGCTATGACCAGGCAAGCATTAACAGAATTATAGAAAAAGCAGAAATTCCTAAAGGTAGCTTTTATCAGTATTTCAAGAATAAAAAAGATCTATATCGGTATATTCTTGATATGATTGTAAAAAAGAAGTTTGAATATCTTTCTCCGGTTATGGCTAATCCTATGGAAATGAATTTTTTTGATCTTTTACGGGAAACCTATGCTGCAGGCATTCAATTTGCGATCAATAATCCTCAGCTGCAGCAAATAAGTACACGATTGTTAGCGGATAGAAATCACCCTGTTTTTATAGAATTCATGCAAGACAATATGAGTAAATCCGATCAGATTTTTGAGCAGCTGCTTGATCTTGGAATAGCCCGTGGCGAAATAAGACCTGAAATTGATAAAACTTTTATAGCTCATATTATTTCTTCTATTAATACTTCGGTTGCGGACTATTATAAAGCATTTATAAAACAGGGTATAGATCAGGATTATATGAAGACGGTGGAAAAATTGATTGATTTTTTGAAAAGTGGAATCGGCACAGAAAGGGTATAGAAATGATTAATGTTGAAAGTTTGACATATTCTTATGGTAAAGATCAGAATTATGCTATTAAAGATATAAGCTTTTCAGTTGAACAAGGAGAGGTTTTTGCTTTACTTGGCCCATCTGGTGCCGGCAAATCTACTACTCAGGGAATATTAACCGGATTGCTGCCGATACAACAAGGAAATGGCGAGGTAGCTGGATTTGATCTTAGAAGCATGAACCGCAATCTGTTTAATAAGATAGGTGTTTCATTTGAACAGTCAAATATTTATGGAAAACTTACTGCTCTGGAAAATCTGAAATTTTACAGAAAACTTTTTGATACAGAGACGGTTGACCCCCTGGAATTATTAAAACTTGTCGGTCTTGACCACGTGGCAAATAAGAAGGCCGGTGATTTTTCGAAGGGGATGAAGCATCGCCTTACTTTTGCCAGGAGTATGATCAACAAGCCGCAACTCTGGTTTCTTGACGAACCTACAACCGGTTTGGATCCGGCTATAGCAGGACAGATGAAAGACATAATTTTACAAAAAAAAGAAAGCGGTACCACGATTCTGCTTACTACACATAACATGTTTCTGGCAGATCAATTAAGTGATAAAGTTGGTTTTATCGTAGATGGAGAACTAAAATTAGTTGATACGCCGCGCAATCTCAAATTGAAATATGGTCAGAGACTTGTTCAGGTTGAATATATCTCTGATGGGCAAAAAAAGACGGAAACTTTATCTTTGATAGATGAGAGAGAGAAGCAAAGACTTGCTTCTATTGTTGAAGCCGGAAATATTGAAACTATGCATACTCGTGAAGCAACACTTGAAGAAATATTCATCAAGGTAACCGGTAGGGAGTTGATTTACAATGAAGCTGTTTAGCACTTTCTTAAAGGATCTTAAATTATCTTTTAGAAGCTATTATATATACATAGAGATAATTATGGCTGTTATCTTTATTGCAATATTACTTTTTGTAATACCAGAATCATTTCAGTCAGAAGGTAAAATGTTTGTTTATATTGATCTTGAAAATGAAATTATTGAGTCTTTTTCAGAGCATATGAATAATGAATCAAATGAATTTTCTGATCTTGCCATTTTAATGGAAGCTCAGCAAAGCGGGTCAATAAATCCTGAAGCTGATTTTTCTGATTGGCCTGCTGGTTTGATGCTAAAAGACTCTGCCGAAGGTGTCAGAAGTTCTATGGAAGAAAACAGGGAAGCAATAGGACTTTTGATAAGTAACAATGGTAGCAAATTAAAAATAGAAGTAGTTTTGCAGGGATATGAAAATGAGCAAATGAGAAATCTTATGGAAAAACAGTTTGTAGCACCTTTGATTAGCATGATGCCTGATCATACGGATAATATTATTTTAACTAATATTTCGGAAACTAGAGAGAAATTACCAGATAGAATAAATCTTTTGCCCGTTCTTCTGGTTCTGAACTGTGCCTTTGTTGGTCTGTTTATTATTGCTGCATATATTTTTATGGATAAAGAAGAAGGCACGATAAAAGCACTTGCTGTTACCCCTACTCCGGTTTGGCAATATTTGCTGAGCAAAGTAGGAGTAATGCTGATAACTGGAATAATCACAGGATCAATCATTATTCTGTCGGTGGCTGCAGATTATGTGAATTTTGGATATTTTTTGATTTTAATGATTGTCTTCAATTTGTTTGGATCTGCTTTAGGTCTGTTTATAGCAAGCTTTTATGACACGCTTACAAAGTCGCTGGGGACATTATATTTGGTTATAATAATTCTTTCTCTTACCTCGTTTTCATATTTTATGCCTGCATTTTCTCCCAGAATTATTACATTACTGCCGTCTTACCCGATGTTGTTCGCTTTGCGGGAAACTTTGCTGCAAAAACCGGATTTGAACTATATCTTTGGTTCGGCAATTGCATTTGCCGCAATAAGTATACTATTGTTTTTGTTGGCTAATATGAGGTACAAAAAAACAATTACGATTTAATATATAAGCGAAAGGAGATAGACAAAGACAGGGTTCTTTGTCTGGCGAAAATATGCTAAAAAAAATATTAGCTGTTACTATGCGCGATTTTAAAAGTGGTATACGTGATTCGATGATAATCTATATACTTTTTGCCCCGGTACTGATTGCCTTGATTATGAGATTTTTTATACCGGCGGCAAGTAATATATCAATAAATATGGCTGTTCTTGAAAACTCCGATCCTGCTTTGATAGAAATGCTTTCTGCGCATGGTAAAGTAGAAAAATTTGATGACAGAGATCAAATTATTAGTAGAGTAAGTGATACCGATGATATCTTTGGTATCATTTATGAAAAAGAGCCAATATCAGAGGCGTCTTCGTTTGGTTCCATCGAGATAATAGCTGGAGGCAATGAACAGGAATATGGCCTTGAGTTGGTTAAGTCTGTTTTGCTTATCTGGCAGAATCCAGAGGCTGAATTACCGTTAGATCTTTCTGTAACAGATTTAAACTGGCATTTATCACCTTTGGCAAGATTTGGAAGTAGTTTCCTTGTTGTTTTTATGTCCGTGTTCGGTGGAATAATAGTGATGCTGAATTTAGTGGAAGAAAAACAATATAAAACATTAGCTGCTGTTAATGTTACTTCCATCAGGCGCTGGGAATATGTAGCTGGTAAGTCAATATTAGGTCTGATTATTCCTGTGCTTCATGCTTTCGCAGTTCTGCTTATTCTTGGTTTTTTTCAAATAAATTATCTGCAGGTTTCTGCTGTAACAATTTCAATTGCTCTTATAAGTATGATTATAGGTTTTGTAATAGGCGTATATCAAAGTGAACCTATAGGTGCCGTAGCATCGATGAAAATAATGTTTCTGCCTATTTTAGCTTCTATTTTTGGCGGTATCTTCTTGTCTGAAAAATGGCAGCCTTTTTTGTACTGGTCTCCATTTTATTGGGCTTTCAAATCTATAGATTCAATCGTCCTTGAACAGGCAAAATGGTCGGAAATATGGATAAATAATGCGATAATACTTTGTATTACTTTGCTTGTATTTTTAATTATGCAAAAGCGAATAAAAAGAGGTATGATTTGATAAGAGAATAAGATTTACAAGATAAAGGAGGAAAAAATGGATCAGGTTTTGACTTTGTTAATTGATTTTATTACAACTACAGGTGTAAAAATAATTGTTTCTGTGGTATTGCTTGTAATTGGTCTGAAATTGATTAAGCTTTTATTAAAGGTGGTTAGTAAATCAGAAGCTTTTATCAAAATAGATCCCAGTGCACAAAGTTTTATTCGAAGTTTTATTTCCATAGCGTTAAAAATCATTCTAGGTGTCAGCCTTGCTGGTTATTTAGGTTTAGAAATGACATCGGTTCTTGCAGTTTTGGCTTCGGCAGGGCTTGCGCTTGGTTTGGCATTGCAGGGTGCTTTAGGCAATTTAGCTGGTGGCATGATGATCTTAATATTTAAACCTTTTAGAGTAGGTGATTTTATAGATGCTAATGGTGATTCCGGTACAGTGACAGATATAAATATATTTTACACAGTTTTGAATACAGTTGATAATAAAAGAATTATGATGCCCAATGGTGCTCTTACAAATGCCTCTATTACAAATTTCTCTATGGAAGACAAGAGAAGAGTTGATCTGAAATTCACAACTGATTATAGTGCTGATGTAGAAAAGGTAAAAGCAATATTAATTAAACTTGCTTCTGAGCATGAACTGACGATTACAGAGCCGATAGAGCCCTTTTGCCGATTAGGTGAACATGGAGACAGTTCATTGGTTTTTGTTCTTCGGGTTTGGACTCTGGCTTCTGATTATTGGACTGTTTATTTTGATCTTATGGAGCAGGTCAAAGTTTCTTTTGATCAGGAAGGGATTGAAATACCATACCCACAAATGGATGTTCATCTAAATTCTTTAGACCGTTAAATTTTTAATGGTAAACAAAAGCTGTTATTGTAGTTTTGATTAAAGCTAAAATTCAAAGAGTTATCTCAAGTTAAGTAGGTTGCTTGGGATAACTCTTTTTTCGTTTGTTAAATTTATTGTGAAAAAATTAATTA
>NZ_CDHP01000028.1:0-46928 GCF_900002895.1 Ercella succinigenes
TGCCGGAAGCCTATCGCAAACGACTGAGAACCAGTAACAGCATAGAACGACTCAACGAAGAGCTACGTCGTAGGGAACGCGTTATACGGATATTCCCCAATGATGACAGTCTTATCCGACTGATGGGAGCAGTTCTGATGGAGCACCATGAAAAATGGTTGACCGGCAAAAAGTATTTCATAATGGATCGCTACTTTGATGAGAGAGAAACAGCAAGAAAAGAAGCGTTAGCAGAACGAGCAGCATACCTGCATGTTGTCACCTGATTCATGCAGATACCGGAAGACAATTTACACCAACTTTTTGGACTTGACTGTAAGTTTAATGTTTTTAATATTGGTTCTGATCATGACGAATTATCTATAAAAGAGTTAGCAGAAAAATATCTGTTTATTGGTAAAAACAAATTTAATTACTCTGGCTCTATTAATTATGCAATTCATTCTGACAAAGAGTATTTGATTGATAACCCTAACAGACGTTGCCCTGATATCAGTAAAGCAAGAAGAATATTAAATTATAATCCTGCTGTGCGTTTAGAAGAAGGATTAACCAGATATCTTGAATACTTAAATTCTGCCGATAGAGAGGAATATGAGTGGTAATAAAAAGATTGTTGGCGTATTCGATGATAAAGGAGTTTCTATGGAACATAATGTTTTCGTTTTTGGATTAGGTTTTGTGGGCTTAACAACGGCACTGTCTTTAGCTGATAGGGGTCATAAAGTATATGGATATGATGCTGATGAAAGTAAAAGAAATTTGATAAGTACATTGCAAATTCCATTTCATGAACCAGGGTTAAAAGAAGCATTAGAAAGGAATTTGGGTAGATCTTTCTTTTGTCCAAACGATACAACTGACTTAGTAAAGGCAGACTCCATTTTTATTTGTGTAGGTACTCCGAGTGATGATGAAGGCAATGCGGATTTAAGTGCAATTTTTTCTGTTATTGATGAAATAAGTGCACAAGATTTCGACAATAATTTTCGTGTTGTTGTTATTAAATCAACTGTGCCACCTTCATCCACAGCAGTTCAGATTAGTGAGTATATGCATGAAAAAGGTATACTTGGCAAAGATAATTTTGGTCTAGCTAATAATCCAGAATTCTTACGTGAAGGACACTGTTGGTATGATGCAAATAATGTTGATAGAATTGTTTGTGGTGTATGTGACAGTAGATCAGAAAATTTATTAAGATCACTTTATTCTGTATTTAATACAGAACTTCATTTTGTTTCCCTGAATACTGCAGAATTTATTAAATATCTATCCAATACTTTGCTGGCAACTATGATAAGTTATGCAAATGAAATGTCAATTGTTGCGGATCATATAGGTGATGTTGAAATAAAAAAAGCTTTTGAAATAATTCATACGGACGGCAGATGGAGAACTAATCAAATGAAATCTTATGTTTACCCGGGATGTGGTTTTGGAGGTTATTGTCTTCCCAAGGATATAAAAGCTTTATCAATGACTGCAAAAAATAAGGGTTATAACCCACAAATACTTAACAGTGTAATAGAAGTAAATGAGAACATTATAGACTATCATGTAAAAAAGATTATTGCAGAATTATCGAAAAACAAAAAAATAGGTATAATTGGACTAGCATTTAAACCTGGTTCGGACGATGTAAGAAGTAGTAAATCTGCAGTATTGATAAACAAAATAATTGATGCTGGTTATACTGAAGTATTTGCTCATGATCCTATTAGCATTGAAAATTTTAGAGCAACATATAATAATTTGTCTGGTGTGCAATACATACACTCTCTGGAAGATATATGCAAAATCGTTGATGTTCTTGTTATTGCAACTGCATGGCCAGAATATTTAGGTGTAAAAAAAATAGTGTCTGAAAATGTTAGAGTTATTGATTTAAGATATGCAATAGATTGATTTAGGTGAAAATATGAAGATTAGTGTGATAATGCTCAGTCATAACCGTGAAGAGTTTGTTGCAGAAGCAATAAGATCAGTTCTTAAGCAAACTTATAAAGATTTTGAATTCATCATTATTGATAATGGATCAAAAGATGATACGATAAGAATAGTTAAGACCTTTTCTGAACAAGATTCACGAATAAAAGCAAGATATTTAGAAAAAAATATGGGCATTAGTTATGGCAGAAATATAGGTTTAGACATGGCATCAGGAGAGTATGTTGCATTTATAGATGACGATGATATTGCTTATCCAGAGATGCTTTTCTTTTTAAATTCTCTTGTAGAACAAAATAATTCAGATATTGCATTTTGTGGATCAGAGCAGCTTGTTAACGGTCATATAAAGGATTATTATGTTTTCAAAGAAAACTTTCTTTTTTCACCAGAAGACGCTGTTATTGAATTATTAAAGCGAGAAAAACTTAATACCGCAATGCCTACAAAAATAATAAGAAGAGCTTTGTTTGAACAATTCAGATTTGAAAATGATGCAAAATATGATGATATAAGAGTAGGATATAAATATTTTGCAAATGCAAATTCTATTTCTGCACTTGGCATACCTCAATATTGTTTTAGAAAACATAATCGTAATAATTCTGCCTTTACAATGGATGATAAGCTCATTACTCCTTCGCTATTGAGAGAATATTTTGACGCATTCAGGCAAAGATCAATATATTTAGAACAGACAATGCCTTCAATCAGTGATTTTGTTTATTATTGCGAATTATCATTTATGCTATCTATGTACAATAAAATAGTAAAAAATGACTTGAATGAGTGCCATAATGAAAAAAGATATATTGAACAAGTAATTTATAATTCAAAAAGTGATTTGATCACATCACGATATATAAAAGATTTTGAAATTAAATGGATTAATGATTATTTTGAGATAAGGTGATAAAAGAAGGTCGATAAAATGAATATACTTGTTTTAGGCGGGACAGGAGCTATAGGCTCTCATTTAGTAAAAATACTCAATGAAACTTCCAATAATGTTGTTGTTACTTCGCGAAAAGATAGATCCGGTAACGATACAATTCAGTATGTTAAAGGGGATGCAAAAAATTTATCTTTTTTAACTTCTTTACTTGAAAAAAAGTGGGACATTATTGTTGATTTTATGAATTATAAGACAATTGAATTTGCAGAACGTATTGATTTAATCCTTAACTCTGCAAAACAATACTTTTTTTTGAGTTCTGCCAGAGTTTATGATAACTTCAAGCCAATTAATGAAAAATCCTCCAGACTTTTAAATTCAAGTCATGATAGTATATTTTTATCTTCAGATGAATATGCTCTGGCAAAGGCTCGGCAAGAGAATATTTTATTTTCTTCGCCAAATAAAAATTGGGTTATTATCAGACCATATATAACTTATAGTGAAAAAAGGTTACAATTAGGCAATCTAGAGAAGGAAGAATGGTTATACAGAGCATTAAAGCGTAGAACAATAGTTTTTTCTTCAGATATGATGAAAAAAATGACCACAATGACATATGGACAGGATGTGGCCAGAAGTATATATAAATTGTTTGGCAATACCAAAATTCAAGGCAATACCATTCAAATATCTAATGTTATGACTTGCAACTGGCAAGAAATTCTTGATATATATCTTGATGTCTTTGAAGAATGTATGGGTTTTAGACCAAATGTATTATTACAGAATACGCCAGATTATTTAAAATGGAATCGTAACAAATATCAAATTATATATGACAGAATGTTTGATAGAACTTTTGATAATGCTAAATTGAAACAGTATATAGATGTTGATACTTTTAAAAATTGGAAATGTGGACTAAAGGAATGTCTGAGTAATTTTTTATTAAATCCAGAATTTTATAGAATTGATTGGAAAAAAGAAGCAATTAAAGATGCGTATGCCAATGAAAAAACGAAATTAAAAGAAATATCTGGATATAAAAATAAATTTGAATATTTAAAGTATAGATATTTTAGATCTGCTGACAGATAATTTGCTAAAAGGCAAATGTAGAAGGAAAAGAAAATGAAAGAATATAATTATACCAATGAAAAAAATATTTTGATGCTTATTGCTTTATTGAAAAAAAGCAATATCAAAAAAGTTATTGTGTCGCCTGGTGCTACGAATGTTACTTTTGTAAGAAGTATTCAAAGTGATCCTCATTTTGAATTATATTCTTGTGTAGATGAGCGCTCAGCAGCATATATGGCCTGTGGTTTAGCCTATGAGGCTGGAGAACCAGTTGTTTTGAGTTGTACCGGTGCAACAGCCTCGAGAAATTATTTGCCAGGTTTAACAGAGGCTTTTTACCGTAAATTACCTGTCATTGCTATAACTTCTACCCAAGACATAGAAAAAGTGGGACATCTTGTTCCTCAAGTTATTGATCGCAGTATAATGCCTAAGGATGTAGTAAAAATTAGCGTAAATCTGCCTTTTATAAAAGATTCAATTGATTTTTGGAATTGTGAAATTAATATAAATAGAACACTTTTTGAATTAAAAAGGAATGGTGGAGGCCCCGTTCACATAAATTTGGCTACCAGATATTCTTGTGAATATGATACAAAAAATTTACCTGATGTTCGTTTGATTCAGAGAATAACCTTGTTTGACAGATATCCTGAAATGCCTAAAGGTAAAATTGCTGTACTAGTAGGCTCACACAAGAGGATGTCTGCAGAAGAGACTCAAGTTATTGATGATTTTTGTATGTTTAACAATGCTGTTGTACTCTGTGATCATACGAGCAGTTATAAAGGAAATTATAGGGTTTTACACTCTATAAGCTCCTCCCAACGAAAAAAGAAAAATTTGAATTTGCGCCCGGATCTTATTATTCACATAGGAGAGGTAACTGGTGATTATTCATTGAATAGTATTGTTGGTGCAGCTGTTTGGAGAGTAAATATTGATGGTGAAATAAAAGATACTTTTGGCAAATTACAATATGTTTTTGAAATGCCGGAAAAAAATTTTTTTGAACACTACTCAAAAGGAAAAAATGATAAAAAAGAGCAATACTATCTTGAATGGTGTGAATATATTTCTTTGTTAAACAGTGTTATTCCAGATATTCCTTTTTCAAATTTATGGATTGCAAAAAAATTACATTCAAAAATTGAATATAAGGCAACAATTCATTTTGCCATTCTAAACAGTTTACGTTCGTGGAATTTTTTTGAGTTGAATAAAAAAGTTGAAAGTATCTCTAATGTTGGTGGATTTGGCATAGATGGCTGTATTTCTACTTTGATTGGAGCATCTTTATCGGATGAAAATAAAATTTATTATGTAATAACAGGAGATTTAGCATTCTTTTATGACATGAATTCTATAGGCAACCGCCATATAACTAGTAATGTTAGGATATTACTAGTTAATAATGGAATTGGCACTGAGTTTAAAAACTATAATCACTTAGCGTCTCGTTTCGATGAGATAACAGATCCATTTATAGCAGCCAAGGGACATTTCGGTAATAAATCTGAAAATTTAGTAAAAAATTATTGCGAAAATTTAGGATATACTTATATGTGTGCGAAAAGCAAATCTGATTTTGAAGAAGTGTATAGTCAGTTTATTTGTGAAGCGTTGACGGATAAACCAATTATTTTTGAAGTTTTTACTGATAGTGAAGAGGAAAGTAAGGCCTTGGAGTTGATTACAAATATAGTCTTTTAGCATTTTCAGATAAAAGCCTTTATGATTAAAGGGTTCAGTGCAATAGAATAATAGGATGTAGGAAAGAAAAAATGAAAAAAATTTTGATTTATGGACACGGAGGCTCATACAATCATGGTGCTGAAGCGATTGTGAAATGTACGATCGATTTTTTTCGTGAACAGTTTCCAGACAGTGAATTTTTGTTATCATCTCATTTTAAAAATCAGGACATTGAATTTGAAGTTGCAGCCGATCTTATTTTGGCCAGAAATGAACATTTTGTTTTTTTAGATAAAAAATCAAATTTGCCAGGTTATTACAACAATGATATATATGCTGATACACTAAATTCAATTGAGGAAAATATGATTTGTTTGTCTTCTGGAGGCGATAATTATTGCTATAACAATTGGCATAGATGGGAAACGATTCACAAAACTGCTTTGAAGAAAAAAGCAATAAGTATTTTATGGAGTTGTTCAATAGATTCTCATTTGATTACCAAAGAAATGATTGAAGTTTTAAAAGAACATCACCTAATAACTGCGAGAGAGTCTATAACTTATAATGCATTAAAAAGTTTAGGTTTAAATAATGTTGTTCAGTGTTCAGATATTGCTTTTAATTTGAAACCTAGCAAAGTAAGTATTCCTGAAGGTTTTTTGATTGATCAAACTTTTGCTATAAATATCAGTCCATTATTGGTTCGTAGGGAATTGATTCAAGGCTGTGTATTGAAAGAAATAGACAAAGTAATAGATTGGTTGCTAAATAATACAAAATTTAGTATAGCTCTTATACCACATGTTGTTATGCCAATGGATAACGACTATTCAGTATTAGAAAAAATCAAGCATAAATATAAGGATAAGAGAGTTTGTCTAATATCAGATAAATATAGTGCTTCAGAGTATAAATATTTGATATCTAAATGCAAAGCGGGAATTTTTGCAAGAACACATGCGGCAATTGCAGCGTATTCAAGTGGGGTGCCTGCTTTGGCCTTGGGTTATTCTGCAAAGGCCAAAGGAATTGCCAGAGACTTATTGACAGAAAAATATGTGATGCCTGTAGAAAAAATTCAAAACAATGGTGGTATGCTAGAATTCACTAAAATGTTATTAGAAAACAATGATAAAATCAGAGATAACCTAGCAAATATGTTGCCTGAATATATTGCCAAATCAAGGATAAATATCTTTGATTATATAAGCATTTGAAGAGGAGAAAGTATATGCAATCACATTTTGAAGTAATACAACAAATTTTACCACTTCTCGAGACAATGGAAAAAGCACTTGATCATGCTTGCGAGAAAATTGATGAATCTCAACATGAAGCTGCGATTTGTATGATTGAAGACATAATTGAAGGTGCCGGAAGCATAAATAGCGCTTTGTTGCCTATAATTAATGATCTTGAAGAAAAGGGAAATGATTTATCAGACGTAAAAGAGATTACAAATGATTTAGTTTCGGCTTTGCAAATGGCAGTAAAATATTATGGAGAGCAGAATTTAAATGATCTAGGTTTGCAAATTAAAAATGTAATTAAAATTTCGTTTGACAGCTGGAAGATTATACTAGAGGTTAACCTTAGGAGTTTGATTATTTCTTAACAAATATTCTTATTCGCAAAGGAGAATTATGCAAGGGAAAAATGTAAATATTAATGATTTATATGATTTCAACAAATTAAAAAAATTTATCGAAGATTGCTCTTTAGAAGAACTGATACTTTTTTCTTATGAGTATAATAAAATTAAATTAAAGTTGCCAGAGGCATCTGCAGAAAACATCAAAAAATATGCATATAAAACAGGGGCAGGACTTTTTTGCAATGATTTAACTGGTCCGGCTTTTGTTTTAAATACCATATATGATCTTAAAACAAATATCAAAGAATACGATTTGCTTTACAATATGCTTCAGGATAATATTTCTAAAAAAACATTAATTTCATATATGTTGTTCAGAATATTTGTAGATAAAAAATACATTAAAGATTGTTATATTGGATCTACTCAATATTTTGACTTAGTACTTTTTCCTACAGAAAAAGATGAAGTTTTTGTAGACGGAGGATGTTTCGACGGTAAAGATAGCGAAAATTTTATTAAATTGTATGGTCATGATTATAAAACTATTTATACTTACGAACCTTCAGTGGAAAATTACAATAACGTTGTTGAAAGACTTGCAAATCAATCACGTGTAATTAATAGAAATTTCGGTATTTCAGACAAAACTGAATCAAAATTTTTTACTAGCTATATGCCGGAGTCAGCTAATAGAGTGCACGATAACTGGGGAGACATAGAAATAAAAGTTACAACAATAGATGATGATATCAAAGAAAAAATAACTTTTCTTAAATTAGACATTGAGGGCTATGAAAAACAGGGGATTGAAGGAGCAAAAGAGCATATAAAAAATGACAATCCCAAAATGGCTTTATGTCTTTATCATACAGTTGAGGATATATGGAAAATTCCTCGAATGATATCAGAAATTAGTTCTGACTATTATTATAATATTAGACAACATGATAAGGATCAACCTTGGGAACTGGTTCTGTACTGTACACCTAAACGTTTGGCAAATAAGGATAGTAATCTTACTGAAATCAAATGGGCTGATATTGATAAGCTGATAAAAAGCATAGATAAAACTTTTTCTATGATAAAGCAACAAATAGCAATGCCAAAAACCAACTATAGTGTTTTATCGAGCTTTACAAAAAGCATAATGTCGGGGCTGAGTGCTGCAAATAATAATTTTAAATTAGTGGATGAAGACGATGCGCATAAAGCTGCAGTTAGATATCGAGATGTTGAAGATAAATTACTACAATTAAAAATATTATTTGCACAAAATAAACACGATAGTGCTGATATATTGCTTGAAGAAATAATGTCATTGTATTCAGAATGGAAGCAGGCAACAAAAAAATCATGCAATAGGTAGTACTAATTATTTATTGCAGGATAATCACTAAGTTCATTATTGTAAATAAAATGTCTGGTTTGTAACATAACCGGACATTTTTGTTTAACAAATTAAAGATATTTTCAGAAGCGACGATAATATAATCAGGTGATAAACTGATATCATTTTGATACAGTGATATAATGAAAAAAGAAGTATAATCAAATTGAATATAAAACAAGGAGTGAACAAAATGTCAGTTAACAATATGAGCTCTATGCTCAGAATAAGTGGTATTTCTTCCGGTCTGGATACAGCATCGATGGTACAAAGCCTGATGAAGATAGAACAACTTCGTGTTGATCAGGTTATGCGACAAAAAATTAAAATGGAATGGGCAAAAGAAGCCAGAACTGATGTTAATAAAAAACTGACTGATTTAAGAAATTCTTATGCCAGCGTTCTTTCCCCGACTAATCTTAATTCGCCAAGTGCGTTTAAGGCAAATAAGGTGGAGATGATCACAAATTCCAATGCTGTCAGCATTACGGTAAATAGTGATGCCAATGTGGGATCGTACACAATTAACAGTATAAGTCAGCTTGCTTCGGCTGCTACTGCTGAAAGTGACGGTAGAGTTAGTGCGTCAGCTCTTAACAGAAATACAGCATTGAAAGATCTGGCATTGGATACTGCTTTAGAGTTTGATGAAAATGATGAAATTTCTTTCAAGATTAATGATGAGACTTTTACTTTCAAGAATACAGATTCGCTGGGCAAAATGATGACTACCATTAATAACAGTGAAGCTGGGGTGACCATGACCTACAGTGCAATCAGTGGTGGTTTTAAGCTCGAATCCAAAACCATTGGTGCCGGATCTGAAATGACATTGGAAAATATAAGCGGAAATGCTTTTGGTAATAGTGCTGGAGAGGTCAATGCATTTGGTATTACCGCAGAGTCAATTCAGGCAGGCAAAAATGCAATTCTTAGTATTAATGGCTATGATGTTGAACAAACAAGTAATCGTTTTACTCTAGATGGGATAACTTTTAATCTCATAGCCGAAACTGACACTCCGGTAATGTTTAAGATCAGCCAAGATATTGACAGTGTTGTCGACAAAATAAAATCTTTCGTTGAAGACTATAATAAAGTAATAGACGAGCTTTCAGGGAAGCTTAGTGAAAAAATAAATTATAATTATGAGCCTCTGACTGATGAACAGAAAGAGGCAATGACTGAGAAGGAAATTGAAAAATGGGAAGATCTGGCTAAAAGTGGCTTGATGAGAAATGATAGACAGTTAAATAATATGCTTTCTACAATGCGCAGTGCTATTTATGAGTCGGTAGAAGGCGTTGGCAAAAGTTTATTTGACGTTGGAATAAAAACAGGCAGTTGGATGGAAGGCGGTAAGCTGGTAATTGACGAGAACAAACTTAGAACAGCTCTATCCAATAATCCTGATGAAGTAGCTGCTATTTTTACCCAGACATCAACATCATCTAATCCTGCTACTAAGCGTGCTGAGACGGGCTTTATGCCCAAAATAGCTGCTGCTATTAGTGAATACACTTCAAGTTATAACTCTATTAAGGCAACTGAGGATATAGGTAAGGTTGCTTCACGTATTGCTCAATTACAAGAAGCCATGTATGCCAAGGAGGAAACCTATTGGGCAAGATTTACTTCGATGGAAACGGCCTTGGGTACATTAAACTCACAAAGTAGCTGGCTGACACAACAGCTGGCTCTATGGTGATAACTGGATTTATAAATATTTAATTATGCTTTAATAGTTTTCACCATACGATTAATTTGCTTTTTACAATTAAGGAGTGTCTAATTATATGTATACAAATCAGGCTTATAATCAGTATCGAAACCAAAGTGTTCTGACTGCAGGTCCAGGCGAATTGGTTCTGATGTTATATGACGGATGTCTTAAGCAAATTAGGATGGCAAGACTTGCCATTTCAGAAGATATGAACGAAGCAAGACATACGGCTTTGGTAAAGGCTCAGAGTATCATTACGGAATTAATGGCCACATTAGATTTCGATTATGAGATTTCCAGTTCACTATATTCTTTGTACGACTATTTCCAGAGTGAGTTGGTCGCCGCTAATATTGAAAAGAAGCCTGAACATTTGGACAATGTAGAATCAATGATGAGCGATCTGAGGAATACTTGGGAACAAGTTATAAAGCAGCAAAAAACAGGAAGTAATGAAGCAAGTGTTTAATAGTTGAGAGGAGGGACTCGGTTATGACTGTCAATATGCAAAATCAGCTAAAAGTTTTGCACGAGCTGATTGATCAGATTAATCGCAGGTTAGATATGATACTGGGTCTCACTGAGGCTATGAGTGAGGCTCTGGAAAAAGATGATATTGAAAGCTTTGAAGAATTAATTGCCAAGCGCCAGGATCTTATGGATAATATAGACGATCTCAATAGAGAGGTTCGAAAGATAAGATTAGCTATGGATATTAATCTTGAAAATAGTAATCAGTCAGCCCCTCTTGATACTCTTTTGACCAAGAGACAACAGTTGCTTGCTGACATACAGCAGAAAGATTCTGTGAACAGGGAAGCAGCTTTGTTAAGAAATGAACAGTATAAAGCGGTTCTACGAGAAGTAAAGAAACAGCGTGATGTTCAACAGTATGATAGAGATAGTTTAACTCAGGAAAGCCATTTCATTGATACTAAGGGCTGATTTCCTGACCAGGAGAGGAGGGGAACAACTATGCCTAGAATTGATGCAATAGCAAGTATAAGCAGTGATACAGTCATTCAACCGTCGGCCGAGCGCAATCGTAAGGGCTCACAGCATAATGAAGTTTTCTCCCGTCAGGTACAGGAACAAAGTCAGGATGTATGGCAGGAATATATGGGAGAATTGCAAGAACGCATTTTTTCCCAAGGCTCAAGACTTGCTGAAAAGATGGATCTGAGTGAATTATATAAATATCGGAATTTAATTACCGAATTTTTCCACGAAACAGTTGATCATGGTTTTTCTTTCGATTCTGAGTCTTCTTTTAATGCCAGAAGCAGAAATAAAGTTTTTTCCACGGTGAAGACTGTAAATGAGGAAATAGATAAAATTGCGAGGCAGCTTGTCAGTGATCAGCAAAACCAGCTAGATATACTGGAAAGAATAGATACAATAAGAGGGCTAATTCTTGATATGTTCATTTAAATTTGTAGAAAAAAAACGGCTTTTATGAGATAATGCCGATGCTGTATAAAAAAAAATCAGCTAAGGCATATCTTTTTTGTTTTTTTAGTAAAGTTATTATGAGTTTTCGACGATAGCACTATATGACCGGCTTTCCGGCAATGCAGATTATAATTAATGGGGGCATAAAAATGAAAACAGTTTTAATAGTAGACGATGCCGCATTTATGCGGGTTACCATCAAGAATATGTTGGAAAAAAACGGATATTCTGTTGTTGGTGAGGCAGAAAATGGCAAGGTTGCTGTTGTCAAATATAATGAGTTAAAACCAGATATTGTTACTCTGGATATAGCTATGCCTGAAATGGATGGACTTGCTGCACTTAAAGCGATTATGCAGATTAACAGTGATGCAAAAATTGTTATGATGACCGCTATGGGACAGCAGGGAATGGTAAAAGAGGCTGTTATGTCTGGTGCGAAAGGATTTATCGTAAAACCATTTAAGGAAGAAACCGTTATCGCCGCTCTGGCAAAATTGTAAGCAGGTGAAATCATGGCAAATATGAATGCAGATCCGTTGCTCGAGGCTTTCTTATACGAGAGTAATAGCCTACTGGAAAAAGCAGAACTAATTCTAGTTGATTGTGAAGCACGTCGGCAGTTCGATGAAGAAGCAATAAATGAGATATTTCGCGTTATGCATACTATCAAAGGCTCTTCGGCTATGATGGAGTATGGAATGCTGTCTAAAACAGCACATAAGGTCGAAGATCTCTTTTTCTATATCCGGGACAAAGATCCAGATCTGGATTTTTTAAGGCTTAGTGATATTGTTCTGGCTGTCCTTGATGCAATGAAAGCAGAAATTGAGAGAATTGAAGCTGGCGAAGATGCTTCAATGGATGCCAGCGATACCGTCAATCAAATTGAAAAGTATCTGGACGATTTGAAAAATGAAGCTGCAGGAATTTCTGCTTCTACAGATGAAGTAATTGATGTATCTGCAGAAAATGATGCGACAAAAAGCATTCAAAATGAACAAACTGCAAACTTGTCGTCTGTTAATGAGTCAAAGACTGAAGATACAAAAATTATCCCCCCCATATTTTCTAACGGTCTTGTTCAAATAAGCTATGCAAGAGGTATTACAAATACTGCTGAAAGTGTTGCTGAAAACGAATTGGATTATGATTATCAGGTCTGGATGAGTTTTGACGAAAATTGCCAGATGGAAAATCTTAGAGCTTTCACAGCAGTAACCAGATTAGAAGAAGTTGCTCGAATTTTGAGTCAGGATCCTATTGATCTTGATGCCGATGATATTGCAACCCCCTATATACATGATAACGGTTTTACAGTATGGCTTGATACTCGTATGGGGCCTGAAGAACTTGTACAGTATCTTGAATCAAATGTTTTGTATGTAAAAACTGTAGAAGTATATGAGCCTGTCGAAAAACAGATCAAGGCACAAGCTCCAGATATTTCAGATGGGGCAAGTTTAGTGTCAGATATTTCTTCAAAGTCATTATCAGCTGAAGAACGAGATATGATGCCTGATCAAGATATGGACGAACAGACTAAAAAGCTTATGGGACAGGAACCAGGGACAGAAACAAAGACTGCAGATGGCAGTATTGCCTCTTCAGATGTTGTCAGTTCTACTCCGAACGGCAATTTATCTACCAGCGGTGGCGATAGTAAAGTTGCAGGTGTCAGAAGTCTTGCCAAGCAGAATTTTATTAGTGTCAATGTAAGTAAGCTGGATACTCTGATGAATATAGTTGGTGAACTTGTTATATCAGAAATGATGGTCATTAATCATCCTGAGATTAGCAAACTTACAGAAAATTTAAAAGGCTTTGAAAAAGCTACTAATCAGCTTAAAAAAATAACCTCGGAGTTGCAGGATATCGTTATGTCAATCAGGATGGTTCCGATTGGCGGTACTTTCCAGAGTATGCAGAGAATAGTACGTGATATGAGCCGCAAGTTAAATAAGCAGGTTATGCTTAAAATCAGTGGGGAAGAAACTGAAGTTGATAAGAATGTAATTGACTCAATATCCGATCCTTTGATGCATCTTATTCGCAATTCTCTTGATCATGGACTTGAATCCGCTGAAGTGAGAGCAAAAACGGGAAAACCAGAAGTGGGGACAATTTTCCTTGAGGCTCGTACAGAGGGTGGAGATGTTTGGCTGACGATCAGAGATGATGGACGGGGAATGAATCGTGAAAATATCATTGCTAAGGCAAGAGCAAATGGTTTAATAGACAATGACGGCAAAGATTTAAGTGACAGAGAAGTTTGGAATTTTGTGCTTCAACCTGGTTTTTCTACAAAGGAAGAGGTTACAGAATTTTCTGGCCGTGGCGTAGGTATGGACGTTGTCACCAAAAATCTTGAAAAAATCGGCGGTAAGCTTTCTATAGATAGTGAACCAGGCAAAGGAACAGCTTTTCAGATAAAAATCCCTCTGACTTTGGCCATTATAGATGGTATGGAAATAACGGTCAGTGACAAAAGATATACAATACCTATCACCCTTATTCGTGAAGCTTTCAGGATGCGTAATGAAAAATTGATTGTTGACTCAGATGGTAACGAGTTAATTATGATTCGTGGTAAAAGTCATGAGGTTATCAGGCTGCACAGAACTTTTGGGATAGATGATGCTGTCACTGAGCTAAGTGAAGGTATTTTACTGGTTGTTGAGCATGAAAGCCGGTCGGTTTGTATTTTTGCAGATCAGCTTGTAGGCGAACATCAGGTAGTTGTTAAGCCGGTACCTATTTATCTTGGGCATATTGAAGGGGTTACAGGCTGTACAATTTTGGGAGATGGAACAATCAGTCTGATTCTGGATATAAACGGTCTTGTTGATCGTAAACGCAAAGAAGGAGGTAAATAATATGCAGGAAGATAAAAGTATGGAAAGACTGATGGATGAGGATAGTATGCAGGGTAAATTTCTGACCTTTAATTTGGGTGAGGAAACTTATGGCATTGAAATAAGATATGTAACTGAGATAATTGGCATGCAGTCAATAACTGAGGTTCCTGATATGCCTTCCTATCTGCGTGGAATTATTAATCTGCGCGGCAAAATTATTCCTGTACTCGATATGAGAGCGCGCTTCAAAAAACCTTTACAGGAGTACCACGATAGAACTTGTATAATTGTTGTTGATATCAGAGAAGTATCTGTGGGGTTAATCGTTGATAATGTTTCAGAGGTTCTGAATATTGATGATGCTAATATTGAACTTCCGCCTGATGGTCGAACTGGTTTTAGCAATCGCTTTATCAACGGAATTGGAAAGGTAGGGGAAGATGTCAAGTTGCTCATAGACTGTGAAAGAATCCTTACACGTGAAGAATACGGAGCATTGCTTGATAGTTAGAAATAATACTTTAAGTTATAAAATAGGTTTATATGATTCGAGTTATAAGCCACCTTTAACCCGAATCAATTAAATAATATACTGCTTAGTCATTAGGAAGAATGTTTTTTTGAAATCAAGGGGAGGACCACCATGTCGCGACATAAGTTTTCTATTAAATTTAAAAGCATAAAATCAAGATTAATGACAATGATAGCTCTTTTGGTTGCTTTATCCTGTTTGAGCTTAACCGCTGTAAGTTACTTACTTGCAAGAAATGCTATGTATACGCAGATTGACTCATCATTGTCTGCTCAAACCCATCAAACAAGTAGGATTATTGAAGAAAGAATTGCTGGATACTGGGCAGGTCTTGAGGCTGTAACTTCTAACGATGAATTCAGAGATCTGACAGCAAATTGGGGACGCGTAAGACAATTAATTAACCAGTTCGCCCATCAAAGTGGGCATTTGTATTCGTATGTGGCAGATGCCGATGGTGTAGGCTTTACGTCTGACGGAACCAGAATTTATATAGGTGATCGTGAATATTTTGATATTGCAATGACGGGTCGGAATGTTGTATCGGATCCTCTTATAAGCAAGGCTAATGGTCAATTAAATGTGTTTTTTGTTGTGCCTATTTTCGACAATGTAGGTAATGTTGTCGGTGTATTAGGTGCTGCCAGAACTGCTGCAGAGCTTAGTGTGATTGTATCCGACATCACTATAGGTGATACTGGCTATGCATATTTGCTTAATCAGCGTGGCGATATAATCGGTCATTTGCAGCAAGAACTAGTTACTAATGGACAGAATAATATTGAATCAGGACCATCTGAATTCGCTTCAGCACAAATGATAGCCATGGAAGAACGTATGGTTAAGCAAGAAACTTTTAATACAGAATATACTTTTAACAATACTGTATATACAGCTTCTGCACGTCCCATTACTACTACCGGTTGGTCTCTTGCTGTGGTAGCACCAAAAAATGAGCTTTTCGGTAGCGTAGATACTCTGGGTGTTGTTTCTATAATTCTGGCATTTGTTTTTATAGCAATCAGTCTCATTATAACTTTCCTTATTGCTAAAAGTGTTAGTGCCCCGATTGAAGTTACTGCGCGTGACATTTCTGCTCTTGGAGAAGGAAATACTGAACGAGACGTGGCTGATCATTTCCTGACCAGAGAAGATGAGATTGGTCGTCTGGCGCAGGCTACTCAAAGTATAACTGATAGTTTGCGCGAAAAAACAAAAGCGATGAAACAGATAGCCGCTGGAAATCTTGATGTGAAAATTGATTCAAGATCAGATAAGGACGAACTGTCAAGAAGTGTTTTGCGTGTTGTTAACCGTTTGAACACTCTTGTACAGGAAACCAATGGTCTTACTGCTGAGGCAGCGAAAGGCAATTTACAGGTGCGTGGTAATGCACAAAGATTTGAAGGTGCATATAAAAATATAATTTCCGGTGTTAATGAAACACTTGATGCAATTACAATACCGCTTGCAGAGGCTGACGAAGTCTTAAGCAGAATTTCCAAGAGTGACGTTACAGTCGGTATGACAGGTGAGTATAAAGGCGACTTTGAAAAACTTGCTGCTCAGATTAATCTGGTAAGAAAAGTATTCACATATGTTCAAAATTCTTGTATAGCAGTTGCTGAGGGAGATTTTTCCTCATTGCCTAATCTGTATGAAAAATTAGCGGTTGCTGATGAGAATAATAAACTTCTGCCTTCAATTGTAAATATGATGGAGAATGTTTCCAATATGGGTAAAGCTGCCAGTTCGATTGCAGGAGCAGCAAAAGAAGGACGTCTTGATTATCAGGTAGAGGTATCAGGTTATAAGGGCGTATATGCTGACGTAGTGACAACACTTAATGATGCTTTGAAAGCAATGGCAGCGCCATTAAAAGAAATCAAAGGTGTTCTATCTTCAATGGCAGATGGCGATCTTACAGACAGAATGGAAGGCGCCTATGAAGGCGAATATCAGGTGATCAGTGAGTCGATCAATAAAACGATTGACTCAATGAATGCAATTCTGGTTGATATTGCGAAGACTGCAGACGAGGTTGCTGCTGGTTCTATTCAGATTTCTAACGGTAGTATTACTTTATCTCAGGGTGCTACTGAGCAGGCTAGTTCGGTAGAAGAATTATCTGCTTCCATAACTGAAGTGACAAGTGCTACAAAATCCAATGCCTCACATGCACGTTCCGCCAGTGATTTATCTATGCAAGCCAGAGATGCTGCCTTGCAGGGAAATGGACAAATGGAACAAATGCAAATGGCTATGAAGGATATTGATACAGCTTCAGCAAATATAGGCAAAATTATTAAAGTTATTGATGATATAGCTTTCCAGACTAATATTCTGGCTTTAAATGCTGCTGTTGAAGCTGCCAGAGCAGGACAACATGGAAGAGGTTTTGCCGTTGTCGCTGAAGAGGTCAGAAATCTGGCTATGCGTAGTGCTGAGGCTGCTAAGGAAACAACTTCTTATATTGAAAGTACTCTTAAGAAAGTAAAAACTGGTAATAAGATTGCAGATGATACTGCTGAATCATTGAAACAGATTGTTAATAGTATTGATGAAACTGCCAAGCTGGTTGGTGACATAGCAAATGCATCCAATGAACAAGCAGGTGGCTTGAATCAAATTATGCAGGGCATAGATCAGGTATCGAATGTTGTGCAAAATAATAGTGCTACATCAGAAGAAAGTGCAGCCGCCAGCGAAGCATTGAAAAATCAGGCTAATTCACTCAATGAAGCAATTAGTCAATTTAGGCTTGATATTGAAAACGCTGGAAAGCAAATTGTTTCGAAGTCAGAGTACCAGGATAATTTGTCTGAAGATTTTAAAGATTCAGACAATATTTTAGGAGATAAGATTGAAAATAATGATAATATCTCTGAAGATGCGGAAACAGAAGCCCGTTTGAATGATGATTCAGAAGTTCCGGTTGAGGATAAGATAAATTCAAATTCAGAAGAATCTGATAAAACTGGTACGACATTTGTAAATGGGCAAAAATATGATCCGGGTTTTTCTGAGTCAGGAACAAAAGCTGTAACAGCTGAGTCTTTTGGATTAGATGAATAGTATAGTATACTTCGAATAGGTGCCGGGTCTTTTGGACTCGGCAAATATTTGTTGAGAGGGATAAAAATGCAGTTAAATCCGGTAGAATTTGATACTTTGGTAAAATATATCAAAGATAATGTAGGCATACACATGGGTAAAGAAAAAAAAGTTCTTCTTGAAGGACGACTTAACATGGTCGTTCGTCAGAGAGGATATAAGAAGTATGCAGATTATCTTGAAGCATTGAAAAAAGATCATAGTGGTGATATGCACAGAGAATTTGTTGAACGCATTACCACAAATCATACCTTTTTTATGAGAGAAAAAGATCATTTTGATTTTATAAAACAAAAAATGTTACCGGATATGAAAACCTGGGTTAAAAATAAAGAAATAAGAGGCTGGAGTGCCGGTTGTTCATCAGGAGAAGAACCATACACTTTAGCAATGACTTTTTCCGATGCTCTGGGAATGGACAAACACAACTGGCGTATCCAGCTTTTGGCGACAGATATTTCAAATAGAATTCTGCTAAAAGCTTCGGCTGGTATTTATGAAGAGGAACAAGTTGCAGATGTACCTCCAGAGTGGAAAAGAAGATATTTTCATAATCCAGATGAAAACAGGCAGTATCAAGTTAATCACCAGATTAAAGATATGATTCTTTTTCGTAGTTTTAATTTGATGAATACTTTTCCCTTTAAGAAAAAATTTCATTTTATTTTCTGTAGAAATGTTATGATATATTTTGACGAACCGACGCGTCAGATTTTGGTAAAAAAGTATTTTGAGGCTTTAGAGCCAGGAGGTTACTTTTTTATCAGTCATTCTGAGACATTAGGGCGTAATTTACAAGGGTTTGAATATATAAGCCCTTCTATTTATCGTAAACCGGTGCTGGCGTAAGGAGAAAATGAAATGCTAAAAAATAAAATTAAGGTCGTAGTAATAGATGATTCGGCTTTCTTTAGGCAGGCTATGAAGACTCATCTTGGTCAGGATGCAGCTTTGGAAGTTGTTGGCGAAGCTCCTGATGCTGATTCTGCTATACATGTTATTGAAAGAACTGATCCTGATGTTATTACACTAGATGTTGAAATGCCCGGGATGAGTGGCATAGAGTTTTTGAAAAAAGTTATGCCTCGTTTTGATATCCCGGTAGTTGTTGTTAGTTCAGCAAATAATATAGTCTTTGATGCCCTAAGTGCAGGTGCGGTTGATTTTGTTGCTAAACCTGATGCTAAAATGGGTATGGGCTATGGTGTGTTTATCAATGACCTTAAGATCAAAATAAAAATATCTTCTACCGCTAATAGAAAAGCTGCAGGCAAGGTTTCTGCAATTAATAGGGCGGGAATAGCTGGTCAAAAAATTATTTCTTCGCAAGGAAGTACTACCAGTTCTGCTTCTGCAAATGTAATTGCTATGGGAGCTTCAACTGGTGGAACTGAAGCTTTGTATGAAATTATTAAGGCTTTGCCTGTTGATATGCCAGGTATTGTAGTAGTTCAGCATATGCCTCCTGTTTTCACACAAATGTATGCACAAAGGTTAAATCAGTCCTGTGCACTTGAAGTAAAAGAAGCCCAGGATCATGACGTTCTTATACCGGGAAGGGTATTGATTGCTCCCGGTGACTTCCATATGAGGCTTCGCAAAAATGGCGATAGTTATTACGTAAGTTGTCAAAAAGGAGAACGCGTAAGTGGACATTGTCCTTCTGTGGATGTTTTATTTGATTCTGTTGCTGCTTCAGCCGGCAAATCATCTCTTGGTGTAATTCTCACAGGGATGGGTGCTGACGGGGCTAAAGGCCTTTTAGCAATGCATCAGAAGGGAGCCAGAACTATAGGTCAGAATGAACAATCTTGTGTTGTTTATGGCATGCCTAAGGTCGCATATGAGCTGGGTGCAGTTGATCGACAAATGCCCGTAGCAGCTATTGCGGATGCACTCATAAAAATGACAAAAAAATAAAACTTTTGAAAGGATTTCAGATGCAGTCAGATACCAGCTTTGAAGCAGAGAAAATAGAACATATTGATTCTTTTGACAACAAAATATCTGATTTCGAGCAGGTCGAGCAGGCACTGCGCGAAAGCCATCGGGCATTGCGTAGTTCAAGACAAGAAACAAAAGATATGATTGAGCGTTATCTTCTTTTAACAGAGGCTGCTCAAGATGCTTTGTGGGACTGGGAAGCATCCACTAATAGCTTCTTTGTTTCTGACAGACTATATGAGATGCTTGGTTATTCAAAAGAGGAGTATGATCTTTGTAGTAAGGATTTACTTGACCTAATTCACCCGGACGATATAAATAGTGGTACTGATGGACAGCTTTTTTTCGAGTGTATTGATAACGGAGTAGGTAGTTTTTGCAATGAACAAAGGTTATTGATGCGATCAGGAGAATATAAATGGTTTGTTGTTAGAGGAAAGACTATTTTTGATGAGGACGGCAACATTGTTCGCAGAGCAGGTTCGCTGACGGATATTACTGAGCGAAAGCTTTATGAAGCAGAGATTCGGCAACTAGCATATTATGACAGCTTGACAGGACTTCCTAACCGAACTTATGTAATGCATGAGCTTTTGCCAGCTGTAAAAAAAAGAATTCCTGATTCAGAATATAGAGCTCTGCTTTTTATCGATGTTGATAATTTTTAATATATCAATGATCATCATGGACACGATGTAGGTGATAATCTGTTACTTGCTGTTACAAGAAGGTTGAAATTGCTTACAGGACCGGAAACAGTTCTAGCCAGGACGGGTGGAGATGAATTTGTTCTTTTTCAGTCTGCTGGAAAATCCCTGGCTCATGTTGACGGATTAGCTGAATCAATTATTCAGATATTTGCTGAACCTTTTGATTATGATTCAAATTATTATTATATTACGGCAAGTGTAGGTATTGCTGTATATCCTGATGATGGTGAAACAATAGATACACTTATCAAACATGCCGAGCTGGCAATGTATCAGGCTAAGGACGCCGGCAAAAATGCATGTAGGTTGTTTGATCGGAACATGGTGGATAAAATGAGTGAAAGAGTGGTTATGGATAAACACCTCAGAGATGCAATTCGCAATCATGAATTTTATCTTCATTATCAACCTCAATTTGATGTTAAAACTGGCTGCATAAAAGGCTTTGAGGCATTACTGCGTTGGGAAAGTCCAATTTATGGTTCTGTTTCCCCAAACCGGTTCATTCCTGTTGCAGAAGACAGCGGCTTGATTATAGAAATAGGACAATGGGTTTTGGATGAGGTTTTTGCTTTTGCGGCAAGTATACAGCATTTAGGATTATGTGTTTCCTGTAATATTTCAGCAATTCAATTGCAGCAAAGTTTTTTTGTTGATGAAGTGATTGCACTTTTTGAGCATTATCAGTTAAATCGAGGCAGTGTTGCTCTGGAGATAACTGAAAGCTGCCTGCTTGATTCGTTTGAACAAAGCAAACAAAAATTAGAATATCTTCAAAAACAGGGTCTTCTTATTTTTCTGGATGATTTTGGTACTGGTTATTCTTCGCTTACTTATCTCAAAAATCTGCCAATAAATATGGTTAAGATTGATAAGTCTTTTATTGATGAAATCGTTGAAAATGTAACGGATAGAAGAATAGTACAGGCAATTGTATCTCTGGCAATGGAAATAGGGCTGGATGTTGTGGTCGAAGGTGTTGAAACTAAATCGCAGTATAATTATATTTCTGAAAGTAGTTGCCAATATGTTCAGGGCTATCTTATTAGTCGCCCTGTTCCTGAAAAAGAGGCACTTGCTTTACTTGATCAAAACTTTGATTATCTGATTTGAACAAAATTTTTATTATAGGAATAGATTATCTGAGAAGTTGATATTTTAGATAATCTCTTTTGTGCGTCTGTATTTTGTGGAATTTTCTATTATATTACACAATAAATATATCCTTTTAGTGTCATTGATTTGTCAAAGCAAAAGGTTTTTTATGGATTATAAAAATAGCAAATGATAGAATAATCATGTATGGACATTTTAAATAAAACTAAATGAGGGATGGTACGGTATGTCTGAAACTGGACAGAATAAGCGGCAAAATAATAAAAAGACAGAAAATAGCAAAAGTATATTTAGTAGAATAAGATCTTATATTTCAAAGGAAAGAATAAGATCTTTTCTGATAATTGCTTGCCTGGCAGCTATTTTTATTACTACCTGGATGGCATGGCCTTCATTTTATCAGATTGATAGAGAAGGTATAGATGGTACTGTTGATTATCTACCATATAGATTAAAAGAGGAGGACAAAATAGTTCAGCAGTTTATTCCGCTACAGGAAGGATTGCAGTCCTTTACCTTATCTTTTGATTTATCACAGGATTGGAGAAATCCTGATGATGCTCAAATAAATATAGATATTTATTGTCTGGATTCAGAAAAAAATATTGTGAGTAATAATGTAGATAAATCTTCAGCTGCGATTTTAGATATAGAAAATCTATCCGCTGCTGAACCTTTATATTCACTTTCTTTGTCAGGATCCGATATAAACAGGTATACTCAAACCGAGTTAGACATTGATCTGGGAAAAGATTGCCACAATAAAGAGCATGTAATGATTCTAACTGCTGTTAAAATACCCGAAAATCAAAATATGTATATTCATACTACTAATGCACAACTAAGGCCAATGCAGATTAATGACAGGCAGACTGGTCTGGCACTAACTATGACTCTTATCTATAATCAGTTTGACTGGGATATTTTTGTAATAGCATTGGCATTGATGCTGGTTGTTTTAGTTCTTCTCTTTATACCTGTTTCGTTTATAAATAATATTTTTAATAAGTACAATATTATTCCGATACTGCTGGCACCGGCGGTACTACAGATTATGATTGAATTTTTTAATTCTCTAAATCATGATTTCTGGCTGCAACCTCAAGTTTTCTGGTTGGCTTATTTGGTATTATTGCTGATTGAGCTTGTTTTTATAGGGATAACAGGAAGCTGCAGATTAGGGATTTATTTTAACCTTGCTGTATTTGCAGGATTGGCAATAGGTAATCATGTCAAGCTTTTTTTCAGAGGAGATCCTTTTGTGGCTGGTGATTTAAGAATTCTTACAGAAGCAGCACAGACCGTTAACAATCTTAAATTCGAAGCCAGCAGTAGATTTTTATTAGGCTGGCTAATGCTGCTGATTTATGTGATTTTATTTTCAGTCATAGAAAAGAAAAAACGTAAACCTGTTTGGCGCATTAGTTTAACTGTATTACCACTAGTCGTTTTATTTTTACTAATCAACACTCTAATTATGAATTCCGATCGCATGGATAAATTTTTGAAAATTTCAAGATACCCTTGGAATAATATGATGAATTACAAATTAAACGGCTTTACTATCCCTTTCATGCAAAGTATACATCACTTAATAATTGAAACTCCTGAAAATGATGCTCCTGTAAGCCAATATGCTTATGAGCTCCCAGAGTCAGTGCTATCCAATGAGGCAGATCCAGAAAGACCTCATGTAATAGCAATAATGAGTGAATCGTATGCAGATTTTAATAACATACGGGAAATAGAGACATCTGAACCGGTTACTCCTTTTTTTGATTCGTTGGCTGCTCGTTCAAATACGATAACAGGCAATCTGTTGGTTTCTGTATTTGGAGGCGGAACTTGTAACACAGAGTTCGAGTTTTTAACTGGTAGCAGCATGCTGTTCATGAATGACGGCATAATACCTTATACGTCCTACTTTGATAGACCGACACATAGTTTGCCTGAAATTTTTAAAAAACAGGGATATCAAACTCTTGCAATCCATCCTTATTACAGGACTTTTTGGGATCGTCATAAGGTTTACCCTAATATTGGATTTGATAAATTTATTGCACTTGAAGATTTTCCAGAAGGCGGTTATGTCAGGCAGTTTAAAGGCGATCAGGCAGCCTTTGATCAGATTATACTTGCTCTAGAAAATAGCAAGCCCGATGAAAGGCAATTTATTTTTACAGTCACTATGCAAAATCATTTTCCGTATTATGGAGAAGAAGAGATTTTGGCAGATCTTAATTACAATATAAAAATACCTGGAATGATAGACGTGGAAGCCGTAGAACTTTTTTTGAGTATAATGCGTGAATCAGACGATGCCTTAAGTAATTTGATGGCTTACCTTGAGAATATTGATGAACCGGTTTTGCTTGTGTTTTTTGGTGATCATCTACCAGGTAATAATAATGTTTTTAACACTTTTTTTGAATCACTATTTGAAAAACCAATTACTGATTTAAGTCCGGCAGAAACGCAAAAAATGTATGAAACACCATACTTGATATGGGCAAACTATGATCTGCCTGATTTGGATAAAGAACTGACCAGTCCTAATTTTTTTGGAACAACAGTGATAGATTTGGCTGGAATAGAGTCTACGCCTTATTTTGATCTTGTTGCAGCTTTGCAAACTGATATTAAAGCAATGAGCAATAAATTTATAATTATGCAAAATGGCAGAAGAGTTAATAGAGAACAAATTCCTACAAATCTGACTCGACAACTTGATCGATATTGGAGATACGAGTATGATAATATCATTGCAAATAAGGAGGTAGAGTTAGATGAATAAATCTTATCACATTAATACAAAATGCGTTCAAAGTGGCTACACGCCAGAAAATGGTGATCCTAGAGTTGTGCCAATCTATCAGAGCACTACATTTACATATGATTCTGCAGAGATTATGGGAAAGCTTTTTGATCTGGAAATGGCAGGTGCTTTTTATACCAGATTAGGCAATCCTACCGCTTCTGCTGTTGAGGAAAAGATTGCAGAGCTGGAAGGTGGAGTTGGTGCAATGCTTACATCTTCCGGCCAAGCTGCTTCTATGATTTCTGTTTTGAACATTTGTCGAAGTGGAGATCATGTAATAAGTTCTTCTTCAATCTATGGAGGTACTTATAATCTTTTTCATAAGACTATGAGAGAAATGGGCATAGAATTTACCTTTGTAAATCCTGATGCTTCTGAGGAAGAGATAAATTCTGCTTTTAGAGGTAATACAAGGCTGGTTTTTGCAGAAACTCTTGCCAATCCGGCACTTGTTGTGCTGGACATAGAGAAATTTGCAAAAATTGCACATTCTCATAATGTACCTTTAATTATTGACAATACTTTCCCTACACCTGTAAATTGTCGTCCAATAGATTTTGGTGCTGATATTGTCATTCACTCAACTACAAAATATATGGATGGTCATGCTTGTGCTGTTGGTGGTGTTATCGTAGATAGTGGCAATTTTGATTGGAATAATGGCAAATATCCTGAACTAACACAACCCGATGAATCGTATCATGGTGTTATTTATACTGAACGTTTTGGTTCAGCTGCCTATATAGTAAAAGCCAGAACGCATCTGATGCGCGATATTGGAGCAGTCATCAGTCCTAATAATGCTTTTTTGCTTAATCTTGGGCTTGAGACTTTGTTCCTGCGCATGGAAAGGCACTGCAGCAATGCTCAAAAGATAGCGGAATTCCTTGAACAGAATGACAATGTTGACTGGGTGAATTACCCAGGACTTAAAAGTCATGCTGGATATGACCTGGCTCGTAAATATATGCCCTCCGGTAGTTGTGGTGTTATTTCGTTTGGTATAAAAGGTGGACGTGATCAGGCAGTTAGATTTATGGAATCCCTTAAGCTTGCCAGAATAGTTATACATGTTGCCGATGCACGTACATGTATATTGCACCCTGCTAGCACTACTCATCGTCAGCTTACGGATCAACAGCTTGATGAGGCCGGTATTTCCCCTGAGCTCCTAAGACTTTCCGTTGGAATAGAGCATATTAATGACATAATTGCAGATATTGAACAGGCATTCAATCAAATCGTTTAATTGTAGAAAGTTGTAGTTTATAAAAAACAGCTTGCAATACTAGCTAAACTGTATTGCAAGCTGTTTTTACATGAAAGATATAGTAAATAAGCGTATTGTCAAATATTAAACAATTCTTTTACCTCATCAAGAGTCATTTTGGAAAGCAGATTCTGGCCAGGCTTAATGATTGAATCCATAAGATCTTTTTTCTCTTGTTGCAGTTGCATAATTCTCTCTTCAATAGAGTTTTTTGAATAAAGTTTTAATACCTGAACGACATTTTCCTGACCAATTCTATATGCCCGATCGGTAGCCTGATCCTCCACGGCCGGATTCCACCAGGGATCATAGTGAATAACTGTATCTGCTCCAGTTAGATTTAATCCGGTGCCACCGGCACGTAATGATATTAGGAAAAGATTTTTTTCACCATTATTGAATCGGTTTACCATTTTTAAACGATCCTCAGCGGGAACATGACCATCAATATAAAATGGTTCTTCATTTCCAGAAGCAGTCCAGTGACTGGAAATTAAATCCAACATATTTGTAAATTGTGAAAACAGTAGAACTCTATGTCCGGAACAGATACTTTCTTGCAACAATTCATTAAGCAGATCAAGCTTGCCGCTTCCACCTGTATATCCTGGAATAAATAATCCCGGATGACAACAAATTTGACGAAGACGCGTCAGCAGAGCAAGAATAAAAATCTGACTGCGATTATATCCATTACTTTTTATTTCTGTTTCAAGATCACGACCGGCTTGACGAAGGAAATCTTCGTAAATTTTTCTTTGTTCAACAGTCATATCGCAAACTGTCAATGTTTCAATTTTATCCGGCAATTCTCTCAGAACATCTTTTTTCATCCTGCGTAAAACAAATGGCTTAATCTGGTCATGCAGCATGTTAAGCCTATTTATATCTTTTTCTTTCTGTATAGGAAGCTCATATCTTTCCTGAAAATTTTTGTGCCCAAGGAGATAACCAGGCAGTATAAAATCAAAAATAGACCAAAGTTCTGACAGATTATTTTCTATGGGGGTACCTGTGAGTGCAAAGGAGCAATCACTTTTTATCTGCTTGACTGATTTAGCATTTAGAGTATCTGGATTTTTTATGTTTTGAGCTTCATCCAAAAAACAACTGGCAAAATTCATTTCGCATAAATCTTCTATATCACGACGCAATAATGCATATGATGTTATTATACACGCCTGTTTGCTCAAGTCTGAAAGCCTTTGTGATCTTTGTGCTCTATTACCATCCATAATCATTACAGGCAGATCAGGAACAAAACGGTTAAACTCGCTTTGCCAGTTATAGATTAGACTTGTTGGCGCAATGATAAGGGTAGGTCGACGAGTTCTCCTATACAGCCACACAATAAAAGCGATAGTCTGTATAGTTTTTCCAAGTCCCATATCATCAGCTAGAATTCCACCTAATCTATAGTTATGCAAAGTACAAAGCCACTGAAAACCATGGCGCTGATAAGGACGCAACGCTGTCTTAATACCCGATGGCAAGCGAAAGCTTAGCCGTCCGGGGTCGCTCAAGTGAGCAACCATATCATGCACTGCCTCATCTATCCGGAGAAGTTTACTGCTTGTTTTTGCAAGCGCTAATGCACGATAGCGAGGCAGAGTGGTTTTCCCTTCTTTGATTAAAGCTTGATCAATTCCCCATTGATCAAGCAGCTCATAAATACTGATAAGGGAAGTACGATCTGTATTATCAACTTTACGGAAATTACCCTGTTTATTCTGATACCATGATCTATTATCAATAAGTGCCTGATAGTAGGAAGAGTGTTCTCCTGCCTCCAAATTATCCCAGTTAGCTGTAATTATTAAGGATCCTGTCTCATCTTCTAGGCATAGGTCAAATTTTATTGAAGGTTCAGTTAATACTTTTACTTGTTTTAAACTTGCAGACTCATTTATGCTTGCATGATTTTTTAGGGATACTCGACCTTTATCCAGATACTCGTATATTTTCTGATTATTATCCAGGCGTAACTGACTGCCTTGAGGCAAAAAACCTAAATTTTGCATCATACTTTCAAAGTCTTTTTCTTTTACATAGTCACGTATAATGAGCTGATCAACAGATGCTTCCTGATTATAAGGTGATATTGATGCTTTTCCGTATCTGTAGGTTATGTCTGCTTTAATGCCATTTGATGTGAGATCCAGTTCGGCATCAATTTGTAGTTTTTCGTTGATTAATCTGCTTGATACATTTTCATCTGTTTTCAAATTACAAAAGGAATCTATCAGTGGCATTAATTGACCAATGAGATCGCCTGCTTCTGAAGGTGTTAATAAAACCTGTTTTACACCAGGGGATTGATAAATTGAAAGCAATGGCTCAATCATACCTATATGTTCCCGTGGAGGCAGATAAAAAATATCGTCTACCAAAAAGATATTTCGTGAGGCAGTCATCTGCTGCATTTTTTCGCCGCAAAATATTTTCAACTGAATATAATCCTCATTAGTTTCTGATGACAAGAAAAGATTGATCGGAAGATCCCCTTGTACAACCTTTATTTTTTTCTTTTCTTCAGATTTGATTATTTGCCAAAATGCTTTACTTAAATCTTTAGATATCTGCAGAAATTTAGCAAAGCGGCTGGCATTAAGAATAAGACAACGGTCTTTTCCCGCTGTATGAGATGTTGCGAAAACTGCCTTATAATCATTTTCAAAAGCATCGATAATTAAGTCTATTAACAACGTATCTTCTTTTGTGAAAGCATGTTTGAGAGGATTATATGTCCATGAAGGATCAATTTCTAAAGGGAGGTTTAAAGCCAAGGCTTCTGCAAATTGTTCCACATTACTGATTGGATATAATTTTTTGTCTCCTATTGCAAATGTAAGCCAAGGCATTGCAGTAGAGTTTGAAGGGCAATGAAGCAAAACATATAGTTGCAGAATTGTTTTTGGTCGCTTCTGATTTAATTGAACAACCCTATCAAGTTGATGCTTAAATTCACGGGATCTTGCCCGTATTTTTCTCTGGTTTTCAGAAATTATTGCTTTTGAGGTTATCTGACCAGAATTGACGTCATTTTTTTTATTGTCAATTAAATTTATGTTTGATGGTATTTTGTTAATATCCTTTTTGGCTAAATTTTTTGATAAAGATGTTTGGGTCTTTTGATTTTTTGATATATCGTCAGTCGATGTGATTTTACGAGATTTGCTCCTTGATTTAATATTAGATCCACTAAAATGATCGGAACAATAAAGCAAAACAGCAACAATATGGCGGCAAAATCCCCAATAAGAGGCGAAAGCGCTACAAGTGCATGTAGCATCATGCAACTCTCCTCCAGAAGTTAGAATTACTCTTACTTGATATGTCTGAGAACCACTGACCTGAGCCTGAACAATATTTCTATCCTGGTCATAATCTATTTGAACAACCTGGTTGTTTTTGTAATAGCTGCGGCCTTTCATATACGTTGGACCGTTAGTGCTTCGTTCACGGATAGTATCTATTTTGACATTAAACATTATTGGTGCCTCATTTTCTGCAAAGATATACAGCTAGCTATTGTATCATATGGCATGTAAAGGTAAAACCTTTTATGCAGATAATTATTTTCAAAAATGTTCTGTGAAGTTATAGAAAAAGTTAGAAAAAAGCAAAAATAACGAGAAAAACAGAGGAATAGTCTTCTAATTTAAATTTGTTCTTGACATAACCGCAAGACCTGATTAGAATAAAGAAGCGTTTGACTTCAGAATCTGTTTATAAAGTATATTTGTGATTGTTCAAATAATCAATTATTCATTCTTTTGCAGCAGTTATCTGGGTAAATTGAATTTTAATTATAGAATTAGTATGGAGGGAAGCAAAGATGAGTACTTATGTAGCAAAGGCTGCTGAGATTCAAAGAAAATGGTACATTGTCGACGCTGAGGGCATGGTTTTAGGCCGTATGGCTACAGAAATAGCCAGAGTTCTCAGAGGTAAGCATAAACCAGAGTATACACCTTTTGTGGATACCGGTGACAACGTCATTGTAATTAATGCAGACAAGGTTGTTTTTACAGGCAATAAGCTGGATCAGAAAATGTATCGTTATCATACACAGTATCCAGGTGGTCTTAAAGAAAGAACTTGCCGCAATATGATGCAGCGTAATCCTGAGAGGGTAATTGAGCTGGCTGTAAAAGGTATGTTGCCTAAAAATGCACTAGGCCGTGCAATGTATAAAAAGTTAAAAGTTTATGCAGGGTCTGAACATGGGCATGAAGCACAAAAACCTGAGAAACTTACGTTCTGATTGAAGGGAGGAGATACCTGATATGGCTACTAAAAAAGCTGCTAAATCATTTTTCTATGGAACAGGCCGTCGCAAGAATGCAGTTGCCTGTGTGCGTGTCTATCCCGGCAAGGGAGAGATAACAGTAAACGGTAAATCACTTGACGAGTATTTTGGTATGGATACTCTTAAGCTGATAGTTAGACAACCACTGGTTTCTACTGATACACTTGGTAATTTTGATATCATATGTAAAGTTGTTGGTGGTGGTCTTTCTGGGCAAGCCGGAGCAATCCGTCATGGTATTGCCAGAGCACTGGTAAAAGCTGATGAAGAAGCATACAAGGCAATATTGAAAAAAGCTGGCTTCTTGACTCGCGATTCCAGAATGAAAGAAAGAAAGAAATACGGACTCAAAAAAGCCAGAAAAGCGTCACAGTTCTCAAAACGTTAATCTGCTTTACTGGGTGCAATATTTACCGATATTACACAAATGGTATACAAACCGGATCAGGGCTTGCTGCCTTGACCCGGTTTTTTCAAAGAGGAGGCTGCTTCAGGATGACTGTAATTATCAAACATGCTAGCATTTTGAATCCAGATGGTGTTTTTATTCCAGATTCTTATCTGGTGTTTAATCAGGGCATTATTCAATATTTAGGACAGGAAAAACCATCACCCAATATTATGGAGCACTCTAAGATAATAGATGGGCGAAACTGTTGGGTTATGCCTGGAATGATAGATTCTCACTGTCACATAGGCTTGTTTGATGACGGACTTGTTCAAGAAGGTGATGATGGCAATGAAGATACCGATCCGATTACTCCACAGATGCAGGCCATAGATGGAATATTCCACGAAGATCGTTGTTTCAGCGAGGCCTTGTCTGCAGGTATAACTACTGTAATGACAGGTCCCGGTAGCGCGAATGTTCTTTCTGGCAGATTTGCTTTATTAAAAACTTATGGTAGAAGAGTGGATGAAATGATTATAAAACGCCATAGTGCTATGAAGGCTGCTCTCGGAGAGAACCCCAAAAGATGTCATGGACAAAATAAAGACAGAATGCCTGCTACCAGAATGGCGACTGCCGCTGTATTAAGAGATTCACTGAATAAAGCTCTCTGGTATGCCAGAAAAAAACAGTTAAAACCAAGAGACATCGAGCCAGATTTGCGTTGGGAGTCTATGCTCCCCGTTCTGCGTGGAGAAATGATTATGAAATTTCATGCCCACAGAACGGATGATATACTGACTGCAGTTAGAATTGCCGATGAATTTGGATTAAGGTACACAATCGATCATTGCACAGAAGGGTGGATAATAGCTGACCTGCTTAAAGAAATCTGGTTAAAAGGACAGGAAGATAAATTAGCCGGGACGGGCAGAGCAGGCCGTGGTAAGCTGGAAGGCATAATAGCTGGACCTTTGTTGACAGATAGAAGTAAACCTGAGCTGAAAAGAGCTGAACTAAAAAATCCGGCTGTTCTGGCCAATACAGGGATACCGGTTGCTATAATGACAGATCATCCTGTTATACCTGTACAGTATCTTTCTGTTAGTGCGGCATTAGCAGTCAGGGAAGGTATGCCGGAAAATCTGGCTTTAAAATCAATAACTTCTGTTGCTGCAATGCTTTGTGATGCCGGAGACATTAAAGGACAAATTGCATCTGGTTATCAGGCTGATATTATTATGATGGATGGGCATCCTTTTGATTTTAGAAGTCATGTAAAGCAGGTTTGGATTAATGGGGAAACAATGCTATGAATAATAGTTTTGGATGGGAATGGATTAGCGAAAGCGTAGAACAGACTGAAAGCTTCGGCTTTTTTCTAGCCAGACAGGCTCAACCAAATGACGTAATTAGTCTGGATGGTGATCTTGGAGCAGGCAAAACTGCGCTCACAAGAGGGATTGCTGCCGGAATGGGACTAAGAGGCTATGTGACTTCACCAACTTTTACAATATTAATAGAGCACCAACCAAATGAAAAAGGTATGGCTTTGTATCACTTTGACGCATATAGATTAGAAAATGCAACAAGCTTTTATGAATGCGGATTTGATGAATATCTTAGTATGGATGGATTATCTGTTATTGAATGGGGAAATATTATTGAAGAAGCTCTGCCGGCGCAAACTCTATTCATAAGTTTATTGCAAACAACACCTGATAAACCACAGCAGCGGCTCATCCGTCTTAATTGGCCTGGGAATGCTGTAAGGCTGCAGAAGATAATAAATGAATTCAAAATGGATCTGTTTACTGAAAAGCATGTTTAGATAACAGGAGGAAAAAATGTTAATTTTAGCTGTTGATACATCAGGCAAAAGTATATCTTTGTCAATATGCGATAATCAAAAATTAATAGCCGAAATGACTTTGCAGCAAGGATATAACCATTCAGTAACACAAATTCCATTGCTCGAGTCAATTTTAAAGCAATGCAAATTAACTATTAAGGAAATTGATTTATTTGCCTGTACAGAAGGCCCTGGTTCTTTTACCGGTATTCGCATAGGTATTAGTAGCATAAAGGCAATAGCTTATGCCTGTAAAAAACCTGCTATAGGTGTATCATCACTTGAAGCACTTATTGAACCATGGAAACAGTTAAATGATTTTTATATCTGTCCTGCTATTGATGCTCGCAGAGGTCGAATTTTTGCAGGTCTTTGGCAAATTTCTTCGGATAAAATTTCTATTTTAGAGCCTAAGAATTATTTGGCTGAAGATCTAGCACAGATGATAAAACAAAAAATCCAGCAAAAAGAAAATTCTAATCTTTTGATAACAGGTGATGGGAGATTAGTTCTTAAGGAATATTTGTCTGGTATTTCTGCAAAAATAACATCTGAGTCTGGTAATTGCATAAGAGCATATGATGTGGCACAAATAGCGTGGCAAAAATATCAAGATGGCTGTAGCGGTTTGCCACAAGAGTTAATTCCTGAATACCTTTCTCCATCACAGGCAGAGCGAATGAGAGATAATAAATGAGAAAATCAACAAGAAAAATTATTTGTGCAGATTCCCAAAAAGAATTATTGCTGCGTTTTGCCAACATAAACGATAGTGAACAGCTTGCCCAATTGGATCAATACTGTTTTGCGATTCCTTGGTCTAAACAATCTTTTTTTTCTGATCTGAAAAATGATGAGAATAATGTTTATCTTGTAATAGAGGAACAAAAAGAAATAATTGCTTATGGCGGTTTTCACAAAATTATTGATGAAGCAGAAGTTATGAACATAGCTGTTTCACCTGCATGGAGAAAAAAGGGACTAGCATCTTTAATACTATTTGAGATGATAGAAGCAGCAAAAAAAATGAAGTTAAATAAAATATCATTAGAAGTAAGATCGAAAAATCTTGCTGCTCAAAAGCTTTATTTGAAATTTGGTTTTGAAAAAATTGGTCTTAGAAATGCTTATTATGCTGATGATAAAGATGATGCCATCATTATGCTAAAAAATATTAACTAAATGTTTTCAAGAATTGTGCATTCTGACGTTAAAGAAAGTCTATTTTGCTGCATATTGACAAAAAGCAGACCTTAACACTATACTAGGTTTATTCTATACTAATTACAATCTGTTTTATTATCTGCATAATTTATATATTGATGGTTGTGCAGGTAAATAACTTTTCCGTTTAATCAGGGAGGATTAAAGATGGTTACAAAGACTGTGACTTTTAACTGTGAAGAAGCTTTGCACATGAAGGCAGTGGCAGTATTGATTCAGAAAGCTTCTACCTTCCGCTCCAGCATATGGTTATCAAAAGGTGACCGCAGAGCTAATGCAAAGAGTTTGTTAGGAGTAATGTCACTGGGAATAGAAAATCAAACCGATTTAACGGTTTCTGCAGAAGGTAATGATGAAGCAGAAGCTCTTGAGTCAATTGTAAATTATCTTGAAAGACCTGAATTTTAATATTGGCGATGAAGAGGAATTGATCTTGTTTGAGAATCCTATTGATGCCAGAGTAGATTTAGTACCACAGAGCCCGGGTGTCTATCTAATGAAAGATGCTGCGGGTTCTATTATATACGTTGGTAAAGCTGTGCAGCTGAGAAATCGATTGCGCAGTTATTTTTCGCCCGAACCTCAAGGAAATGCTAAAGTTCTCACTATGATCAGTCATATTGCAGATTTCAGTTATCTTGTCTGCGAAAATGAGCTGGAAGCACTAATTCTAGAAGCAAATCTTATCAAGCAATATCAGCCCCGCTACAATGTACTGTTAAGAGATGACAAGGGGTACCCTTATATAAGAATCACAATGAACGAGACTTACCCACGTCTTTTAAAAGCTTTTCGTATAGGAGCAGATAGAAAAAACGGAGCACGCTATTTCGGCCCTTATCTGGCAGGTGATCTTTACCGGGCTCTTGATGCACTTAGGCATATTTTCCCGACTAAAACATGTAAAAGGGTTCTGCCGCGTGATATAGGCAAAGAAAGACCCTGTCTTAACTATTATATTGGACGTTGTGTTGGACCTTGCCGAGGAGACGTACCAGTTGAGAGATATCGCACAGTAATGGAAGATATCTGTAAGTTTCTTGAGGGTAAATATCACGGCATTCTTGATGATATGACTAAAAAAATGAAAATATCCGCAGAAAATATGGATTATGAACAGGCTGCTGTTTATAGAGATCGTATTCAGGCGCTGGAGAAACTGATGGAAAGGCAAAAGGCTGTCTCTTCAGAGGAAGTTGATTATGATGTTCTGGGTATAGCTAGAAATGGTACAGAAATATGTCTGCAGAAACTTGAAGTGCGTGAGGGTAGAATAGTTGCTGCAGCGTCTTTTTTTCTCCCAGAAGATAATCTGGAAGAAAGAGAACTTGTAGAGATTTTTATTCAGCAACATTATCCGGATGCTGCTCTTATTCCATCGGAAATTCTTGTTCCAGCTATATTGTCAACTGAAAGTAACTTGCATCTTTATCTGCAAAAGTTGAAATCCGGAAACTGTCGCTTACATATGCCACAACGTGGCAAAAAAAGGCGACTTCTGGATATGGCAGCTGAAAATGCCAGAGAATCATTAAAAAGGCATACTTTGCTTGGTGGTCATGGACAAACTGCTCTTCAGGAATCATTAAAGCTTCTTTCAGACAAAGCGGCAAAAGGACGCGCTTTACATAGGATTGAAGCCTACGATATTTCCAATCTAGGCAAAAGTGATATGGCTGGAAGCATGGTTGTTTTCACAGAAGGCAAACCTGCCAGACAGCAGTATAGACATTATAAAATAGATTTACAAAAAGTTCAGGATGATTATCAGGCAATGCGGGAAATGCTGAGCAGAAGATTATCAAGATTAAGTGATGAATCCTTCGGAGCAAAACCAGATCTTATTTTACTTGATGGTGGGTCAGCACATGTAAATATGGCTCAAAAACTTCTTGAGGAGATGAATATTGATTTGCCAGTAGCAGGTATGGTCAAAGATAATCGACATAAAACACGTGGTCTTGCATTGCCAGGCAGAGAAGTTATAGAGCTAAGCCAATCTTACAAGCTTTCAAGACAATTAAGTTTTGAAAACAGTAAACAATTGCTGAAATCTCAAAAAACTAAGAACGAATTATACAAAGAAACAGAGGATGACTATCAGTTAGAAGATGAACAGCTTTGGAGAATAGCTGAAACAGCAAGCCAGACAAATTCTGACGAACAAGCTTCGGTTATAGGTTTGTTGCGTCTGCTTACAGCTATTCAAGATGAAGCGCATCGTTTTGCAATGCGTTATCAACGTAAACTTTCGCAGAAAAGACATACAAGATTTAAACTGGAAACGATAAAGGGAGTAGGTTCTGCAAAACGAAAACTGTTATTACAGCATTTTGGCAGTATTAAAAATGTTAGTGAAGCGTCTTTGTCTGAACTTAAAAAAGTTCAGGGACTTGGTATGAATGCCGCCCAAGCTGTTTTTGAACATTTCAATAAGAATGAGGAGAATAAATGAATGAGTCTTTTTGTTATAGCTGATCCTCATCTGTCGTTAGGTGTAAATAAACCGATGGATATATTTGGCAGCAACTGGCAGGATCATGATTCTCAGCTTCGCCTTAACTGGTTAAATTTAGTAGAAGATCAGGATACTGTTGTTATACCAGGAGATATTTCCTGGGGAATGCACTTACATGAGGCTTTGCCGGATTTGAAATTTTTGAATGATTTACCTGGGAAAAAAATACTTTCACGTGGCAATCATGATTACTGGTGGAATTCGCTTCGTAAAATGGAATTATTTTGCCAGCAGCATGAACTTCACTCAATAGAGTTTTTGCGAAATAATGCTGTTGAAGTGGGAGAATACATTGTTTGTGGAACCCGTGGCTGGATTTTGCCAGATGATAGTGAGTTTAATAAAGCTGATGAAAAAATACTACAAAGAGAAGCAGGAAGATTAAAATTATCACTGGAGTCAGCTATGAAAATACGTAAGCCAGAACATAAACTTGTCGTATGTTTGCATTATCCACCGTTAACAAAATTACTTGAAAATTCAGCTATTAGCGACTTAATGCATGATTTCCCGGTTGATATTTGCTGTTTTGGACATCTGCATGCTGCAATGACTCCTCTTTCTTTGAAAGGAGATATTATAGACGGGATAGCCTACTGGCTTGTTTCAGCAGATCAAATTGGCTTTAAACCGTTGCGGCTGTAGGTTTTTAAGTGTGTTTTGCGGTTGCATGAGCAGCGATCATGGTATATAATCAAATGCGCGATCGAAATAGTATTAAAGAGGTAAGTACATGGCTTATAGTATGATCGGATTTGGTCGGGGTGAGGCATATATCGATGAGCGACGTATAGTCGTTGAGATGAGATCTGTAAATAACAGATATTGTGATATACAAATAAGGCAACCTCGTTTGTTGGCATCTTTGGAAAACAGAGTTCGAAAAGAAGTAAGTAGCAAACTTGCTCGTGGAAAAGTTGATCTTTTTATAACATATGAAGACAACAGAACAGATGCTTTTTCTGTTCGTGTAGATAAAGGGTTGGCACAAGCCTATGTTAATGCATTTAGAGAAATTGCAGAGCATTCGTCTATTTCTGACGGCATAAGTGCAACTACAATAGGAAGATTCAATGATGTTCTGAAAGTTGAAGCCAATCAGATAGATGAAGAAACCATCTGGTCTCTCTTATATTCGGCATTGCAGCAGGCTCTTGATCGCATTTGCGAAATGAGATCCCAAGAAGGTGAAAAACTGGTAAAGGATATCTTTCAGAAATTAGAAGATCTTGAAAAAATACGTGATCAGATAGTTTTGAGAGCACCTTTGGTTCCGGAGGATTATCGTCAGAGATTAACACAGAGAGTAAAAGATCTTCTTGATGATGAGGCTATAAATTTTTATGATGAGCAAAGACTGTCGGCGGAAGTAGCAATTTATGCAGATAAATGCGCTATAGATGAAGAACTTGTCAGATTGGAAAGCCACTTTACTCAATTAAGACAGATGTTAACGGAAAAAGTTCCTATAGGTAAAAAATTAGATTTTCTAATGCAGGAGATCAATCGGGAAGTAAATACAATTGGTTCAAAAGCCAATGATCTTTCATTGACGAATCTGGTTGTGTCTATGAAAAGTGAATTAGAAAAAATTCGTGAACAGGTTCAAAACATTGAGTAGAACAGCTTGTGTTTTGAGTTAATGATAACATTCAGACACAGCAATGGTAAATTTTTTTGAAAGCAAATATACGGGAGTAAATAAATGGCGAGAGCAGTTTTTTTGAAAATAGGTTTTGGTAATCTGGTATCGGCAGGGCGTATTATAGCTCTTATCGGTTCTGAATCATCACCTGTTAAACGTCTCGTTCAGGATGCTCGTGACAGAGGAATGCTTATAGATGCAACTTCAGGAAGAAAAACCCGTGCAGTTCTTATTATGGATAGTGAGCATCTGATTTTGTCGGCATTGACTGTTGATGACCTTGAGCTGGCAATGCAGGAGGTTGATAGTTGTGGGTCTGTTTAATTCAAAGGGATTAGTAATTTGTGTATCAGGACCATCCGGTGTTGGCAAAGGCACAATAATAAAAGAGCTTAAAAAAATATCGCCAGAAATCGTACACTCTATTTCTGTTACAACAAGGAATCCCCGACCGGGAGAAAAAGATGGCATAGATTATTATTTTCGTAAACCTGAGGAATTTGAGCAGATGATGAAGCAAGGAGATATTCTGGAGCATGATTGCTATTGCGGTAATTATTATGGAACTCCCAGAAGTCAACTGATAGAAGCTACTGAAAAAGGCTATGATGTTGTTATGGATGTAACTGTCCCGGGATCCCTTGCTGTAATGAAAAATTTTCCCGATGCAATTACTTTGTTTTTACTTCCACCATCTTTTTCTGAATTGCGCAGAAGACTTACTTGCCGTGGCACAGAAGACAAAGAGATAGTGGAGCGCAGACTGCAAAAAGCCAGAGATGAGATTGAAAAAACCAGTCTATTTAAATATGTTGTTGTAAATGATCAAATTGAAAGAACTGCCGATAAGATTTTATCAATAGCGGAAGCAGAGCGCTGCCGTTATGAAAAAATCAAAGGTATTGAAAAATATATTTTAAGCAGATAACGGCTTATGCCGATTAAAAGGAGGATTTTCTGATGCTGGTGCAACCACCGATGGAACAATTATTGCCTAAAGTTGATAATCGCTATATCTTAGCGGTTCTGGTAGCCAAAAGAGCCAGACAACTTGTAAATGGAGCACAACCGCTGAATCAATCCACGTCGCCTAATCTTGTAACAGTTGCATGTGAAGAGTTAGGTGCAAATAAGGTAGCTTGCGTACGCGGTCAAGTGAAAGCATATATACCTTTGCGTCCAGAAATAGAGGCTGCCAGACTGGCTGCTCAGGCTGCTGCTGAACAAGCAAGCACAGCGGATGCGATAAAAGAGGAATTGGATAAGGTAACTGCCGTCAGTGATAATCAACCTTTGGGTGCAGATGATGCAGCTTTAATTGGTGAAGCTTTAATGAATCTGCAGCCACTAGGAACTGAAAACGTTGAAAAAGAAGTTTATACATCTGAAGGGGAGAATCATTCCGTGGCAGATTCTGAAGCAGATGAACAGTTAAATCAGTACAGCAGTACTGCAAACATCAATGCTGATTATGCTGGATCAAGCTCAAATGATGATTTACCTTTTAAACTTGCTCCCCCAGTAGAAGCTACACAATTAATAAATAATCAGACAATAGATAATTCGGAGGAAGAAGCATGAAACCAGGCGAGAAATCCATGGAAAAAGTAGTTGCCCTAGCCAAGAACCGTGGTTTTGTTTTTCCAGGTTCTGAAATATATGGTGGACTTGCTAATTCCTGGGATTATGGTCCTTTAGGCGTAGAGTTAAAGAATAATGTAAAAGCTGCCTGGTGGCAGAAGTTTGTACGTGAGAATCAATACAACACAGGTGTTGATTGTGCTATTCTGATGAATCCTCAGACCTGGGTTGCTTCAGGGCATGTTGGTGGATTCAGCGATCCTCTCATAGACTGTAAACAGTGTAAGAGTCGTCACCGTGCAGATCAGTTAATTGAGAATTTCAGTACTGAACAAGGATTAGAGGTCGAGGGCTTAGATGGTTGGGAAACCCAACAGCTTGTAGAATACATAAAAGATAAAAATGTACCTTGCCCCTCTTGTGGTGGACATAATTTTACTGATGTTAGAAAGTTTAACTTGATGTTCAAGACTTTCCAGGGTGTTACGGAGGACAGTAAGGCAGAGCTGTATCTGCGACCCGAAACTGCCCAGGGTATTTTTGTTAATTTTAAAAATGTGCAAAGAACAACAAGAAAGAAAATTCCTTTTGGCATCTGTCAGATCGGAAAATCATTTCGTAACGAAATAACACCAGGAAATTTTACTTTCCGTACACGTGAATTTGAGCAGATGGAGCTTGAATTTTTTTGTGAACCAGGTACAGATTTGGAATGGTTTGAGTATTGGAGAACCTTTTGTTATCAGTGGCTCCTTGATCTTGGTCTAAAAGATGAGGAATTAAGAACCAGAGATCACAATCCGGAGGAATTAGCTTTTTATTCTAAAGCAACCACAGATTTTGAATTTCTCTTTCCTTTTGGCTGGGGTGAATTATGGGGGATTGCTGATCGTACTGATTATGATCTTAAGCAACATATGGAATATTCCAAAGAAGATCTTTCCTATTTTGACCCGACAGCTAATAAAAAGTATGTACCTTATGTTGTTGAACCATCTTTAGGAGCTGATCGTGTCACCCTTGCATTTTTATGTGCCGCTTATGATGAAGAGGAAATTACTCCCGGCGATGTGCGCACAGTTTTGAGATTTTCTCCTGTTCTTGCGCCGGTTAAAATTGCTGTGTTGCCGTTATCTGCGAAACTCTCTGATGAAGCTGTAAAGGTATATCATCAATTAAGCAAAAAATATAACTGCGAATTTGATGATCGCCAGTCAATAGGTAAGCGTTATCGCAGACAAGATGAGATAGGCACTCCATACTGCCTGACTTTTGACTTTGATTCACTGGAAGACAAGTGCGTTACTATTCGTGAAAGAGACAGCATGAAACAGATCAGATTGCCTATAGAAGAACTTGATCAGTACTTTGAAGGCAAATTTGAATTTTAATCTATCTGATAAAGGTACCATTCCCAAACAGGGATTTACACACAAGGAGGAATTGCGAATGACCAAGTATGTTTACATGTTTTCAGAGGGGAACGCTTCAATGCGTAATCTGCTCGGTGGCAAAGGAGCCAATCTTGCAGAAATGACAGGTTTAGGACTGCCTGTTCCAAGAGGGTTTACCATCACAACCGAAGCTTGTACTCGTTATTACGATGACAATCAATCTATTGCTCCGGAGATTGAAGAAGAGATTTTCAAGACATTAGCTAAGACAGAAGAGATGATTGGTAAAAAGTTTGGAGATCCTGTAGATCCGTATCTGGTTTCTGTACGTTCAGGATCACGTGCTTCTATGCCCGGAATGATGGATACAATTCTAAATCTCGGCCTAAATGATGTCGTGGTTGAAGGTCTTGCGAAACTGACAAATAACCCACGTTTTGCATATGACAGCTATCGTCGTTTTATTGCGATGTTTGGCGATGTTGTTATGGAAGTTGGTAAAAACCTGTTTGAAGAAGAGCTTGATGCAGTTAAAGAAGCAAAAAATGCTAAACTTGATACTGATCTTGATGCTGAAGCAATGAAAGAAGTTGTTGACCGCTATAAAAAACTTTATGCCCGTGTTAAAGGTGAAGACTTCCCTCAAGATCCACGCGAACAGCTAATGGCTGCTGTAAAAGCTGTTTTCCGTTCATGGAATAATGAACGTGCTATTGTTTACCGCCGTATGAATGATATTCCTGGAAGCTGGGGAACAGCTGTTAATATTCAGGAAATGGTTTACGGAAATATGGGCGATACTTCAGGAACCGGTGTTGCGTTTACTCGAAATCCCTCTACTGGTGAAAATAAATTATATGGCGAATTCCTAATGAATGCTCAAGGTGAAGATGTTGTTGCCGGTATCCGTACACCACAGACGATTGACCAGCTTCGCGATGTTATGCCTGAAGTATACAATCAGTTTACACAAATCGCAGAAAAACTGGAAAATCATTATCGCGATATGCAGGATATGGAATTTACAATTGAGCGTGGAAGCTTGTTTATGCTACAGACCAGAAATGGTAAACGTACAGCCGCTGCTGCAATGAAGATAGCTGTCGATCTTGTTTCTGAAGGAATGATAAGCAAAGAAGAGGCTCTGGCAAAAATAGATCCTAAACAACTTGATGCATTGTTGCATCCTACATTCGTTCCCTCAGCTTTGAAAGCTGCAAAATCAATAGGTAAGGGGTTACCAGCTTCTCCAGGAGCAGCTACCGGCCAAATTTACTTTGATGCATCTACGGCAACTGCTGCCAGCGATAGAGGTGAAAAAGTAATACTTGTTCGTGTTGAGACATCTCCTGAAGATATACAAGGGATGAATGTTTCGCAGGGTATTTTGACAGGACGTGGCGGAATGACATCACATGCTGCAGTTGTTGCACGTGGCATGGGTAAATGTTGTGTATCTGGTTGTTCAGAACTTTCTATTCGTGAAAAAGAAGGCTATTTTACAACATCTGATGGTGCTCGTTTTGATGAAGGTGACTGGATTTCTCTTGATGGATCTACTGGTCAGATTTATGCAGGCTCAATCGAAACACAAGAAGCAAGTTTGTCAGGAGATTTTGACACAATAATGAAATGGTCTGACGAACTAAGAACCTTAAAAATCAGAGCGAATGCAGATACTGTTCGTGATGCCGAAATGGCTCTAAAGCTTGGAGCAGAAGGTATAGGATTATGCCGTACAGAGCATATGTTTTTTGAGGCAGACAGAATATTTGCTTTCCGTCAGATGATCGTTGCCAAAACTGAAGAAGCAAGACGTGCCGCTTTGGATAAATTGTTGCCCATGCAAAAGGAAGACTTTGTAGGTCTTTTTGAAACAATGCAAGGATATCCGGTAACCATACGTTTCCTGGATCCACCATTGCATGAGTTCCTGCCACATGAAGATTCAGAAATTGAGGAGCTGGCAAAAGAATTGAAAATTTCAGCTTCAGAGCTTAAGAGCCTTATTACTGATCTTCATGAATTAAATCCAATGATGGGTCACCGTGGTTGCCGTCTGGCTGTAACATACCCAGAAATTGCTGAAATGCAGACTCGTGCTGTTATTGAAGCTGCAATTGAAATTAACAAAAAAGGTCACAATGTAATACCTGAAATCATGATTCCACTTATATGTGACGTTGAAGAATTAAAATTTGTTAAAAACATTGTGGTAAAAACAGCAGACAAGATTATAGCTGAAAGTAATGTAACTCTGGAGTACCATGTTGGAACCATGATAGAAATTCCTCGTGCCGCTTTAACCGCAGATCAAATTGCAGAAGAAGCAGAATTCTTTAGCTTTGGTACAAATGATCTGACTCAGATGACATACGGTTTGTCTAGAGATGATGCCGGTAAAATTCTTGATTCATACTATCAAACAAAGATTTTTGAAAGTGATCCGACTGCAAGACTTGACTTAACAGGTGTAGGCAAGTTGATGCGTATAGCTAGCAACGACGGTCGTTCTGTAAAGAAGGATCTAAAGCTTGGTATCTGTGGTGAACACGGTGGAGATCCTTCATCAATTGCATTCTGTCATGAATTAGGATTCAATTATGTTTCATGTTCTCCGTTCCGCGTACCCATAGCTCGTTTGGCCGCTGCTCAGGCAGCCATATCAGATGGCGAACTTGTAGGACAAAAATAAAGAATAGATATTCTGAAAAATATTTTTTGACTTAGCGGAAAAATTAAAAGAAAAAGAGACTATCTCAAGGTAATTGGTATGAGATAGTCTCTTTTATCTTATATTAGCTTATTACTAGAAGAAACTTGTGCTAAATTTGAATTTCAATCCATAAACTAGCTTAATAGAGTCAACTTACTCTTAGTGGACGATTAATTTTCTAAACTCACCGGGAGTCATTTTTTCTATACGCTTGAATATATAGCAAAAATAGCTGACATCTTCAAAACCATTGTTGTGAGCAATATCTCTTATTGACATATCAGGATCGCTTACAAGCAATTCCTTGCTTCTTTTAATTCTGACCAGATTAATGAACTCGAAAATTCTTGTTTTCATGATTTTACGGAATAAAGTACACAGATGCTGTGGAGTTACATCAAGTAAATCGGACAACTGTTTAAGTGTAATTGATTCGCTGTAATGCTCGTCTATATAATTAAGAACCGGTTTTATTCTGTCATATCTTGTGCTAAGACTGCTATGGCTTGCCAGAACCTGAACTTTAGAAAAAGCAACCAAAAACTCATAAACAATAACTGTTTGAATGTATTCCTTCATAGGCTCATCCGACTGTTCAGACTGAGCGATTTTTAAAATTAATTGACGCAAGATATCTCCATCAGTAACAGCATACATTGAAGATTCATTTATCTGGAGAGTTTCAGCAACCAGATTTTTTGCTCCTTCTCCAACAAGTGCTATCCAGTCAATAATCCAATCTCCCTCATCTGGATATATTTCATGTGGTTCTTCAGGGAAAATCCACATTCCCTGATCAACACCTAACAGAAATTCTTTATCACCAAGAACAACCTTTCCAGATCCCTTTTTTGTCTGTAGCCACAACAATGCCGGAAAACCCTTGCTTCTTACAAGGTGTTTTTGATCAATGTCAAAACCTACCCCATATACTCGATAGGGAAATTTTGCTTCTTTTTCATTTAGAACAGAAAAAACCATATTATTCATGTTTTATCCCTCACTCATTATTTTTTTAAAAATAGCACACAACATATTTCACAGCTTAATATCTTTGTTATATTCATATCTTCCAATATATTTTGTGATTTGTCAATATTGTTTATTAATGATTATCTAAAAAATATCAAATAATAAAAAATGTAAAAAAAGTGTTTAAAAATATACACGGGAGTTTGACACTTCCACCAGATAAAAACCAATAGCAGCACCGAGCAAAGCCCGCAACAGCGGGTTTTTTCATGTAAAAAACTGTCAAATTTAACACAGTTCTCCTTGCGTAATGTATCGTAATGTGTTATAATACAAGCAAAGGAGGGCCTAGTCATGCGCTTAAATACAGTGAAATCTCCTAATGCAACCTCATATTATGTAATCAAGGACATTAAGAAAAACGGCAAACGTTCAACTCGAATTGTTGAGAAGCTTGGTACACATGAGGAAATTCTTGCTAAATGTGGTAATCAAGAACCAGTAGAATGGGCTAATGCATATATTGAAGAGCTTAACCGCAAGGAAAAAGAGGGGCAGTTCGAGTATGTAGCCAAATACTCCAGTGCCAGACAGCTAACAAAAGATCAACAGCATTGTTTCAAGGGCGGTTATCTATTTCTACAATCTTTATACCATCAATTGGGGCTTGGTAAGATTTGTCAAAAGATTGAAAAAGATTACAAGATCACATACAGCTTGAGTGACGTACTTAACATGCTGCTAACAACCAGAATTTTATTTCCATCCTCCAAAAGATCTGCCTTAACCTGTGCTCAGGATTATCTGGAAAAGCCAAATGCAGCATTGCACCAGATCTATCGCGCGCTGGAAGTTTTTGCCAACAACAACGACTATCTTCAAGCTGAACTGTATAAGAACAGCAAAAAACTCGTCAAACGTAATGACAAAATCCTGTACTACGATTGCACCAACTATTATTTTGAAATAGAAGAGGAAGAAGGACTTAAGGAATACGGTATGGGAAAAGAGCACAGACCCAACCCTATTGTGCAGATGGGGTTATTCATGGATGCTGACGGTCTGCCACTAGCGTTCCGACTATTTAATGGCAGCGACAACGAACAACCGTCACTAAAACCACTGGAAGAAAAGATTCTGCAGGATTTCAAACTGTCAAAATTCATTGTGTGCACCGATGCCGGTTTAGCTTCGCACGAAAACAGGCTGTTCAACAACGAGGATGAACGAGCATATATTGTGACACAATCTTTGAAGATTCTGAAAAAGCATCTGCAGGACTGGGCTTTAGATCCAAAAGGCTGGCAACTTAAACACTCAACCAAACTCTATGACCTGAGTCAAATTAATCCTAATGATCCGTCTGAGATGGATAATCTTTACTACAAGAGCCGTTGGATTAAAGAGAAAGGGTTAGAACAGCAGATAATTGTCACATTTTCACCCAAATATATGCTATACCAGCAAGCTGTTAGGGACAAACAAGTCGAACGTGCCAAGGAAAAAGTTGCCAAACCAACATCTATGAATAAAAAGGGTGCAAATGATCCTTGTCGGTTTGTTAAGAGATTGACCGTAACTCAGGAGGGTGAGTTGGCCAAAAAAGATGTTTACTATCTGGATGAAGAATCAATTGCAAAAGAAACTCGATTTGACGGCTTTTACGCTGTTTGCACTAATCTTGACGATGACCCGTTAAGTGTTATTGCGGTAAACAAGGGCAGATGGGAAATTGAAGCCTGTTTTCGAATTATGAAAAGTGAACTAAAGGCCAGACCTGTCTATCTAAAACGAGATGATCGTATTCTGGCTCACTTCCTGACCTGTTTTATAGCACTGCTGGTCTACCGAATCTTGACTAAGAAGATCCAATTGCGTCTGTCTGATGACAAGGCCAGCGGTGAAATGATTGTGAAAACACTTAGTGGAATGAATTTTCTGTTAAAGGATAACGATGGATATATTCCCACTTATACTCGAACTGACATAACAGATGCCCTACATGATGAGTTCGGATTCAGGACTGATTTAGAGTTTGTGCCCAAAAAAGAGATGCAAAAAATCGTCAAAAAGACAAAAAGTTAAAAGTAGACATTACGCACTTTTATATACAATGCTAAATGCCGAAAACGTCTGTAATACAGCCGTTTACGGCATTTCTCTTGCTTTCAACTGT